>NZ_JAWDJI010000209.1:0-57010 GCF_032465655.1 Paenibacillus sp. 3LSP
CACGTATGAACTCAGTTGAACGAACTTAAAAGGACGCCGCCAGGCGTTTTTCTTAATACCACAAAACCCATGATAGTTCTCGATCATGAAGCTGGACGACCGGCTGAAGCGGCTGCTTGCCGCCGAATGCGAGACGCCGGCGCTGGCCGTGCGGGGCCCGTTCGAACCGGTGCGCTATCGCAACGGCGCCGTTGAAGAGAGCGGCAAAAAGCCGCCTTCCTTCGGCATGACGACCGGCGAAGAGCATGCGGTCATTCGCGACGGGAAGCTTTCGCTTGATAACCTGATTTATGTGGTCGATAAAATGAGCGCCATCATCATCGAAAACGAAGTGCCCTTCTGCGAACTGGACTCCCATGCGGGGGACGGGGACTTCGGCATGAGCGTGGCGAAAGGATTCAGGCAGCTCAAAGCGGAATGGGACGAAGTGACCGCCCAAGCAAAAGACATCGGCTCGTTCCTGGACGCGTGCTCGCTGGTGATCATGGAGCACTGCGGCGGAGCCTCCGGACCGATCTGGGGTTCGGCGTTCCGGGCGGCGGGCAAATATGCGGGCGAGCGGAAAGAGCTGTCCGTGCCGGAAATCGCCGAAATGATGGCCGCCGTGGTCAAAGGCGTTCAGGATACCGGCGAACGATCTTTCGGCAGGGGAGCCGTCGTCGGCGACAAAACGCTGGTCGACGCGCTGGCGCCTTACGCGGATGCGTGGGCAGCGGCGGCTGAAGACGGCGCTGACCTGATTGCCGCCGGCATCCAGGCAGCGGAGGCGGCGGTCGAAGGCGCCAAAAAGACCGAAGCAATTTCCGCCCGGATGGGACGCGCGGGAACGGTCGGCGACCGGAGCATCGGGTACCCCGATGCCGGAGCGTATGCGCTGGGCGTCATTTTTACCGGAATTGCCCGGTCGCTTAGATCGTAACGGAGGATGATTGCATAAGATGCCGGATGCCGCATGTTCAACGCGAACATGCGGCATCTTTTTTTTCATGGATTCTTCATGGATTCAATGTTGCAAGGGGTTTGTCTGCAAGATGCAAACATGCTAGGATAACGAATACATACGTTGCCGGGCTTCTCCTGAAACGGGAGACCCGCGCAGCAGCCATTTGGAAAGAATAATGCAAAAGAGGTTGTCACATGCCGAATACGATTTTGATTGTGGAAGACGAACCTATTTTACGGGAAATCATGAAGGATTATCTTCTTGAGGAAGGATACGGGGTGCTCGAAGCCGCCGACGGCAAACAAGCGCTTGCGTTATTCCAGGAACATGAGGTCGATTTGATCATTTTGGACATCATGCTGCCGGAATTGGACGGCTGGTCCGTGTGCAAGAGGATCCGCAAGGCGTCAAACGTCCCGATCATCATGCTCACCGCCCGCTCGGACGAAGACGATACGCTCCTCGGATTCGAGCTCGGCGCCGACGATTACGTCACCAAGCCGTACAGCCCGCCGATCCTGCTTGCACGGGCGAAGCGGCTTTTGGACCGCCGGCAGGTTCGCGAACAGGATAGCGATACGCTGACTAGCAGCGGCATTACGATTCATTTTCCGTCCCGCACCGTATCGGTCGTGGGGGAAAACTGCAGCTTAACGCATACCGAATTCGAGATTTTGGCCCATCTCATGAAAAACAAAGGAATAATCATCACCCGGGAGCAGCTGATCACGAAAATTTGGGGATATGATTTCGCAGGAGACGACCGCACGGTAAACAGCCATATCCGCAATCTCCGTTCCAAGCTGGGGGAGCATGCCAAACATATCGTCACGGTCGTACGTTCGGGGTATAAATTCGAGGAGCAGCCATGAAAAGGAGCATCGTGCTTAAGCTGTTCTTATTGACCGCGGGGTTGTGCCTGTTCCTGATCGCCGTGATTTTCGCCTTGCAAACCGTGTTTTTCAAACAATTTTATGCCCATCAAAAGGTAAAGGATGTGCAGTCGGCGCTGCAAGCTTACGGACAGGACTACGCGAAACATGCCGCGAACGCGCGGCAGACGGCGAAGCTGGAGCAAGATTTTTACCAAAAGTATAATACATGGATCACGGAATTGGACTCCTTTGGAAATTTGCAACATACCGACGATTACTTTATGGAGATCAAGCTGGACCGTATGGACGATTACCCTGAGTTCTCCGGTCGCACGATCAAAGTCCCGCTCTACAGCTTTATTAACGTGGAAGATTTTTATAGCGATAACCAATTTATCACGCCTTGGATCAAGGAGGGCGAACCCATCGCCTTTGAAGGATTGATCATAAAAGAGCAGCTGGTTATCCAGCGGATGGCGAAATACCCATACAATCTGCGGGAGGAAGGCCAGTTGGAAAATCGGCAGATGGTCAACAAAGAGTACGAAGTCGTCAATCGGTACCCGAGCCCCCCGACCCAGTATCATGAAACTTATCCCAGCGTTTTGTTCACCGGGATGATTACGAAAGTCGAAATACCGGAAGGCGCAGGAGGCTCGCGCTACACGAACCACTTGTTTCTGGAGCGCATCAAAGCTTTCCAGGCCGATTTGCTTTACGGGGATTATGATCAAACGGCAGATGCGAAACCATTGCTGAATTACGAAGAAAACGGCGTGAGTTACAAAATATTCATCGATCCGCTCCAAGACGAGAAAGGGAAAACCGGATACCTGTTTGCGGTCACGTCGCTGCAGCCGGTGAACGAAGCTGCGGGGATGATCCGGCATTATTACGCCTACATTGCGGCCGGCGCGCTGCTGCTCGTGCTGCTTGCGTCGTTCTATTATTCGCGCCGGATCGCCCGGCCGCTGCTCCGCATCAACCGAACCGCGCAGCAAATGGCGGCGCTCGATTTCTCCGAAAAAATACCGGTTGCGACCAAAGACGAAATCGGCGATTTGTCGCGCAGCATCAACGAGCTTTCCGAGAAGCTGCACAGCCATATCGTCAGGCTGGAGCAGGACATCGAAAAGGAAAAGCAGCTCGAGCATACGCGGAAGGAATTTATCTCCGGGGTGTCGCATGAACTGAAGACTCCGCTAAGCGTCATCCAAAGCTGCTTGTCCGTGCTCAAGGACGGGATTGCCAGCCATAAGCGGGATCATTATTTTGCGGCGATGGAAGACGAAGTGAACCGGATGAACCTGCTGATCGGGGACATGCTGGAATTGGCCAAATACGAGTCCGGCACGTACAAAATGGAGATGGGACCGTTTGACATCGGCGCTGCCGTCGGGCGGATATGCGCCAAATTGGCGCCGGACATGGAGCAAAAAGGACTTCGCCTGCACGTGTCGCTTCAACCGGCCGAAGTCGTCGGCAATGAGCTCCGGATCGGTCAGGTCCTGGTCAATTTTTTGACGAACGCGATCCGTTATACGCCCGGGGAAGGGGCCGTTTTCGTCGCCGTCACGGAAGAAAGGGAACGGGTAAAAATAGGCATCGAGAACAAAGGCACCCATATCCCGGAGGAGCAGCTGGGAAAAATATGGGACCGTTTCTACCGCGGGGAACCCTCCCGCCAGCGGTCGACCGGAGGTACGGGACTCGGCCTGGCCATCTCCAAAAAAATCCTGGAAATGCACGGCGCCCCTTACGGCGTAACCAACACGGAGGACGGGGTTCTGTTCTATTTTTATTTGAATAAAAAAACGTAAGATGAAGGCGCGAACTTCGGTTCTGCGCTTTTTTATTTTTATTTGATGATGATGACGTCCGCATCTCTGCATCTCTTTCTACTAAATCTTTATTGCAGATACCCATCAATATAAAAAGTTTTACGATCAACAGCAATTTGTAGACCGTAAGCTCCGCGATCAAATCGCCGAGGAAGGCATCAAAATCCGGGATTGGACGATCGATTCGAACGATTGGAAGCTGAAGGATCGCAATTTATAGCCGCAGGGCGGCGTTAAAAAGGAAGATTTGACGGAAGGAGCTATCTCTACGGGCCGATCGGTTCTTGGAGACAGCTCCTTTTTCTCGTTTCGCATCGCAGCCCTCCGGAATCTCTACATCGTTTTGATGCCATCTGCACTTGATCTTTATTTCGCGCGATTAAACTATTTTTCGGAAGGAGGAGAGAGAGAATGAGAAAATCCGTGCTGATCGTGACTTGCTGCTGTCCGGCGCGCTGATCGTCCTGCTTTATGGCATCCGTTCGGCAGGTCAAGCCGCGGCAGCATCGATCTAAACCATCGAATGATAAGCTTTTTGGGCCAAAACGGCGCCGCCTCCCATCCGCCGGGGACGCCTTATAAAGTCGTCATCGATCCCGGACACGGGGGCAAAGACCGCGGCACGACCGGGGCGAGCGGAAATTTCGAGAAGGATTTTACGCTGCGGCTGGCGCTTAAAGTGGAGGAATTAGCGAAGAAGGAGGCGGAAATCGAAGTTCATCTGACCCGGACGGATGACCGGTTCATATCTTCGGCGGACCGCGAAAGGCCGAAACTCGCCAACGATCTGGGGGCCGATTTGTTTATATCCATTCACGGCAATACGTACGAGGACGCAAGCGTTTCGGGGACGGAAACTTACTATTATCACGACGATCCCCTCCCTTTGGCCGAAATCATGCAAAAGCATGTCGTTCAAGGGAGCGGGTTTCGGGACCGGGGCGTCAAGAAAGAGAATTACTTCGTCGTGAAGGATACGGAGATGCCGGCCGTTTTGATTGAGACGGGGTATCTAACGAACCCGCAGGAAGAAGCGCAAATGCTGGACGACGAGGCGCAGTACCGGATAGCCGGGTCCATCCTGGACGGTATCAAGGATTATCTGAAGCTGGATTAAACCATAGATGGAAATTCGATTCAAGGAAGGTAGATGGACATGAACAAAAAAATCGTAACGTCATTGCTCATCGGGAGCATCGCGGTAGCCCTGGCGGCATGCGGAAACGATGCGCCGGAAAAGCAGGCGCAAGAGACTGCTTCCCAAACGCAGGAACGGGGGAATGCTGCTGCATCCGCGCCGGAGGATTCGTATCAACGGACATTTGAAGATTGCGTGTTTCTGGGGGATTCCATTACGGAGGGGTTGTCCTTCCACGAGTTGCTCGACGAGAAAAACGTGCTGGCCGGCGCGGGGAAAACGGCGGAATTTTCGCTGGAGGACATCGGCGAGCTCACGAAGCGCAATCCAAAGCAGGTGTTTATTCAATTGGGTTCGGATGACATTTTGTGGCCGACGGACGACCCCATAGCTTACTCCATGAAAAACTACGCGAAGCTGATCGGCAAGATCAAAGAAAAGCTTCCGCAAACCCGGATCACGCTGTTGTCGGTGACCCCGGTAACGGAGGAGGCCGTCAAGATGGAGCCGCGCTATCAAAATATCGGCCGCTACAATCAAGCCGTCAAAGAATTGGCCGGCAAGGAAGGCGCCTCTTTTGTCGATTTGTCGCCGATCTTTTCGGGCGGCTCCGATTTTTACGATGCCGATGGGATTCATTTCAAATCTGAATATTATACGAAATTGCTGGAGCTGCTAAAGGAGCAAGCGAAATAACATGGCGGCGGTTCAGTCCCTTTTGGAGGTGACGCGGGTTGGTTTTTAGCAGTCTGATTTTTTTGTTTCTTTTTCTGCCCGTCACCCTGCTGGTTTATTATGCGTCGCCTAGGAAGCTTCGGAACGGCGTCCTCTTTGTCGCAAGCTTGATTTTTTATGCCTGGGGCGAACCCGTATACATTTTGATCATGGTGTTCTCGACGGCGTTTGATTACGTGAACGGTCTTTTGATCGAGAAGTACAGGCACCGAAAGGGGATCGCAAGGGCTGTATTCATCGGTTCGATGACGGGAAGCTTAGGCCTTCTCGGGTTCTTCAAATATGCCGGATTTCTCGCGGATAACATCAACGGGCTGTTTCATCTGCATCTGCAAACGGCCGATCTGCCGCTGCCGGTGGGCATCTCCTTTTATACGTTCCAAACGATGTCGTATGTCGTGGACGTATATCTTGGAAAAGCGCCCGCACAGAAAAACATCGTTGCTTTCGGGACGTACGTGACGATGTTCCCCCAGCTTGTCGCGGGTCCGATCGTCAAATACGGCGACATCGCCGGGCAGCTTGCTTCGCGCAGCGTCAGCTTGGCCCGCTTCGGCGAGGGGGCGGAGCTGTTCATGAAAGGCCTCGCCAAAAAAGTGCTGCTGGCCAACAACATCGGGTTGCTGTGGACAAGCGTCAAAGCGGAGCCGTTCGCCGAGCTTTCCGTCCTGTCCGCCTGGCTTGGGATCATCGCGTTTACGCTGCAGATTTATTTCGATTTCAGCGGGTATTCCGATATGGCGCGCGGCCTCGGCAAAATGTTCGGCTTCGATTTCATGGAAAACTTCCGCTATCCCTATATATCCAGAAGCGTCACGGAGTTTTGGCGCAGATGGCATATTTCGCTTGGCGCCTGGTTCCGGGAATATGTGTACATTCCGCTTGGCGGCAATCGTCAGGGCATGGCGAAGCAGCTTCGGAACGTGCTGGCCGTATGGTTTTTGACCGGTCTATGGCATGGCGCCAGCTGGAATTTTATCGTATGGGGATTGTATTTCGGTTTTTTCGTCATGATCGAAAAGCTGTTCCTGCTGCTGTGGTTAGGTCGTTGTCCCGCATGGTTCGGGCATGTCTATACGCTGCTGATCGTCATCGTCGGCTGGGTATGGTTCGAAATGGAGCATTTGGCGGAAGCCGTGCAATTCATCGGCGTGCTGTTCGGCTTCGGCGGTAATGGCTTTGTGGATCGGCAGGCACTGTACGCGCTGTCCGCGAATGCCGCGCTGTTTATCGTATTAGCCTTTTGCGCGACCCCGATTCCGGGCAAGATGCTCGCATTCGTGAAAACGAAATGGCAATGGGCCGGCTCTATCGCCGCTCCGCTCCTGTATTTCCTGTTCATGGCGTTGTCGACGGCTTACCTGGTCAACGAAACGTACAATCCGTTTTTATATTTTCGATTTTAAAGGAGGGCGGCCATGGACAAGTTCGAAAATTTCAACAAAAAAACGCCGGCGGTATTGCTGCTGCTGTTTATCGGCGTCATGCTCGCCCTGAATCTGGCCGCGCCGGACCGGACCTTTTCGGACTCGGAGAACCGCATGCTGAAGCAGCTGCCGCATTTTACGTTCGAATCGCTGCTTTCGGGCGCCTTTACTTCCGATTTCGAGGCTTACGTGTCCGATCAATTTGCCCTGCGCGACTTATGGATCGGAGCGAAAACCGACGCGGACCGCGCCATGGGAAAAAAAGAAAGCAACGGCGTTTACCTTGGAAAAGGCGGTTACCTGATCCAGAAGTTCGTCCCTCCGGCGGAAGGGGATTTGGAAGCCAAAATGCAAGCCATCCATGCGTTTGACCAAGCGACGCCAGGCTTGCGCAAATATGCGATGATCGTGCCGACGGCAGCGGCCGTGCTTCAAGCAAAGCTGCCGAGATACGCCGAAACCGGCGCCGAGGAGGTTTATTTAGGAAAGGTCCGGCAGATGATGCCTCCCGGCATCCGTTTTGTCGATGTGTTCCCCGCATTATATGCTGTACGGGAGCAGCCCATTTTTTATCGAACCGACCACCACTGGACGACGAAAGGGGCTTATGCCGCCTATCTGGAGCTGTGCAAGCACATGGGGCTGAACGCGCAAAAAGAAGAGGATTTTCACATCCGGCAGGCCACCGGCACGTTTTTCGGCTCGCTGTATTCCAAAAGCGGGTACAGGCATGTGCAGCCCGACTCCATCCAGCTCTATCTGCCAAAGCATCCGGAAGCCTATACCGTCTCGTATGTCGACGAAGGGCGGACCACCGATTCGTTGTATGCGATGGACCAGCTGCGGAAGAAGGATAAATATGCGGTCTTTTTGAACGGCAACCACGCGCTGGTTCGGATCCAAACGGGTCAGAAGAACGGGAGAAAGCTGCTGGTCGTCAAGGATTCGTACGCAAACAGCTTCGTTCCGTTTTTGCTCATGCATTTCGGCGAAATTGACGTGGTGGATCTTCGTTACTACGAGGACGATCTGGCGGCTTTGGTGAAGGAACGCGGCATTCGGGAGATGCTGCTGTTATACAACGCAATCACGTTTTGCGAAGACCCATCCATCAAACACATATCGGAGTGATTTTATGAATACGCCATGGAAAGGAAAAACACGGGGCTGGCTTGCCGCCATCCTCGCAATCGCCGTCGTCATTGGCCTGTTATCCGGGTGCGCAGGGGGGAGGGGCAAAGGAACCGCCGCGACGTCCCTCGATGAAATAGGGGAAAAGATCGGACAGGCGGCAGATTTGAAAGAAATGAAAAAGGGAGACCTGAAAAAGCTGCAGAAGTTGTACAATATCGATCCGGACGCCGTCGAGGGCTTCATCCTCTATACGTCGAACTCGAACGTCAGAGCGGATGAATGGGCAGTGATCCAACTGAAGGATCCGCAGCAGGCGGAAAACGTCAAAGCCGGCATCGGGCAGCGGATTGCCGCGCAAAAAATCAAATTCAAGGATTACCGCCCCAACGAGTTTTTTCTGGTGGAAAACCATGTGCTGAAAACCAAAGGTTCGTTCGTCTTTTTTGCTGTCTCTCAGGAAGCGGAGCAAATGGAAAAAGCGTTCGACGATGCGTTTTGATGCTTTTTTGACTGGATAGATGCACAGATAGATATCAAATGATCATAGTTTGCTGCCAAAGAAGCGGGGCGCTGCATCGACGCGGCGGAATGACGCTGCTGGGCGTAGCCGTTACTTTTATCACCCTCAAACGGAAAAAGCAGCCATCCAAGATGGAGAAAAAAGAAATGGCTTCGCATTAATATTTTAGACCAATCAATCTGAAAAGGGGAAACCAGACATGAACAACGACAGCAAAATTTTGATAACAGGCGCGAGCGGCAAAACGGGAAGCCGCATTACGAAACGGCTTATCGAGTTAGGATACGGCGTTCGAACCGCGAGCCGCGGGCAATCGGCTACTCTCGGGGCAGGCGAGCAAGTGACATTTGACTGGTTCGACGAATCAACGCATGCACCCGCTTTAAAAAACGTCGATAAGCTGTATTTGGTCGGTCCGGTTGGGATGATGGATCCTTCGCCAATCGTGCTGCCTTTTCTGGAAAAAGCTTTAAGGGAAGGCGTACGCAGGGTCGTTTTTCTCGGCAGCGCTTCGATCCCCGAAGGCGGCCCGGTTTTTGGCAAGATACATCAGGCCATACGCCAGCGCGTTCCGGAATGGGCGGTACTGCGGCCGTCCTATTTCATGCAAAATTTCACCGAAGGCCATCATGGAGCCCAAATCATCCGTGAAGGGACCATGATCACCGCCACCGGGTCAGGCAGGGTCGGGTTCGTGGACGCCGACGATATTGCAGAAGTGGGGGTGAGGGCGCTGATCGATCATCAGCCCCACAACACCGATCATATCATCACGGGTCCGCATTCCCTGACTTACGCGGAAGCGGGTGAAATCATCGGCGCGGCGGCCGGCCGGGCGATTCATCATATACATGTAAGCACGGGGGAGCTGGCGAACCGGTTGACGTCTTTTGGCATGGCGGAAGATTATGCCCAGTTTCTTGCCGGAATGGATGAAGACATCATGCTCCATGGCAAGGAGGATTTGGTAACCGATACGGTCGAGCGCATCACCGGGCGCCCTCCAAAGTCGCTGGAACAGTTTGCCCGCGAGCATGCTTCGTTTTGGAGACCGTAATAAACAGAAAACCGCGGATGCCGCGGTTTTTTGTTTTTGGGGCCGGACGGCATAGCCTGAAAAAAATAATATATCAACATCTGCATCTCATATCTCGGCGATTTTGGGTAAAAATGTTAAGGCATAGGGGGTTCCCGGGCAAGACCAAAAAAACGCAAAGGTGTGTGACATCGATGAACAAAAGAATCGTCTCTCTGTGCCTTGCAACCGTGCTCCTGACAAGCAGTTGCGACCGTGGTGCCAACGGCCATGCGGAAACCGCCGCGGAAAAGGAAAATGCGGAAATGGGCATGATGAGCATGCATCATCACTCCGATTCGGGAGAAGTACCGAAAGGGTTAAGAGAAGCCGAGCATCCGACATACCATGTGGGAGATACCGTGGTCATCCACGCGAAACATATGGCTGGCATGGACGGGGCCACGGGAAAAGTGGTCGGAGCTTATGATACCGTAGCCTATTCCGTTACGTACACCCCGACGGACGGAGGCAAACCGGTGCGCAACCATAAGTGGGTCATTCAGGAAGAAATCAAGGATGCAGGCAATCAACCCTTGGAGCCGGGACAGAACGTGATATTGGAAGCCGATCATATGGAAGGCATGATGGGGGCTCAGGCCACGATCGAAACGGCCGACCGGACGACGGTATATATGGTGGATTACATCCCGACAAACGGGGGAGCCCCGGTAACAAACCATAAATGGGTCGTGGAAAGGGAGCTTTCCGAAAGATTATATAAAAGTTAACTTCCCGTACCCGGACCATTCAGCCTCTTTCGTCCTGTTTCCCCGGAGCGGCTGCCGATGACGATGCCCGTTCCCCATCTTCCACTTGCGTAAAACAAGGCGCCCATCGAGAGATGGACGCCTGATTTGCATTCGGACACACGACTTTTTATGGCTTTATGCGGTTTTGTTTCCGGTTTTCCGATGCCGCCGCAGCAGCGGGTAAAACAGGATGCCGCTGACGATCAGCGCAACTCCGAGCAGGAACGTCTTGAGATCCGCCGTTCCCGCGATGATCACCCACAGCGAATAGATCGCCGCCAATCCGGCAATGATTCCCTCGCTTACGCGCTCCTTCCGCAGCGCGTAGGTTTCGCCGGTCCAGATCAGCTTGAGGTGATAAAGCGAAGCGATCAGGTAAGGCACCAAATAAGCGAGCGTAGCGATATAGATGATAAAATCGAATGCGGCCGAAATGGAGCCGGAAACCGTGGACAGCAGCAAAATCTGGCCGAGCGCGTTGGAGACCCAGAGGGAAACCTTAGGCATGCCTTTGCCGTTTTCCTTGGAAAACGACGGGAGGAACACGCCCAGCTTGGCCGCTTGAAAAGGCACCTCGGCGCTGAGCAGCACCCAGCCGATCGTGGAGCCGAGCAAACTGATGAGCCCAAGACCCGCCAATAGCTTGCCCCCGATCGGGCCCGTCACGGCGGAAATGCCGTCGACTAACGGATTCTGGGAAGCCATCAGCTGCTCCTGCGTCAGGAGGCCCATCGTCAGCATGCTGATGCCGACATACAGCACGATCGAAATCAGCAGCCCCGCGATGGTCGCGCGGCGGATATCCTGCTTCCGGCGGGCGCGGGCGGCAAAGACCATCGCGTGCTTTCTCAAAGTCAACATCTTTCAAATTACATCCAAAGAAAATGACATCTGTTAATTTAATACTACAGCGAAAGATATGACTGGACAAGGAGTGAAACAGGTTTTACAATGGATTCAAGGGGACGGAATGTTTCCGTCGTACACTTGAATTCCCAAAAAAGGACGAGAAAACGCAAATGGATGACAGCGTGGAATCACTCAATATAACCTCCATCCAAGATTTACAACCGATTCACATTATGTTGGTCAATGGCACAACATTCGAGCGAACCTGGGATCAGTTGGTCCGCCAACATCATTATCTTGGATACACCAAAATGTATGGTCCCCGTATTAAGTACTTGGCCATGCATCATGATCAGCCGTTGGCAGCCATCAGTTACAACCGGGCCGCACTGAAAGTGGGCGTGCGGGATCGCTTCATCGGATGGGATGAGGCCTTGAAACAACAGCATTTGGATCGGTTGGTGTGCAATAATCGTTTTCTCATCTTGCCGTGGGTTCATGTACCGAACCTTGCTTCGTATGTGTTGTCCCGGACTTTGCGGCGTCTCCGGGAAGATTGGTTCCGTTTGTACGGTGCCCGTCTGTTCCTGGTCGAAACCTTTGTCGATCGATCCCGTTACGAGGGAACGTGTTACAAAGCCGCGGGATGGCAACCATTGGGCCAAACCCAAGGGTTTTCCAAGGTTGGACATGCATACAAGTATCACGGACACCGAAAAACGGTTTTCGTTAAAGTACTGGACCCGCGTTTCCGAAAAGAGTTGGGCGTAATGCCCGACCCCCGTCCCCTATTCATCCGCAAAGCGGAAAACAGGGAGGGGACCCGGATGCTGCTATCCATACCGGACTATGATCCGCACATCTTGGAACAATGCGGGATTGATGAGAATGAGAGCTCGATCGTTTCCGACATGCTGGAGCAATATTTGGAACACTATCGCCCCTGCTATAAACGTTCCGAACAAAAACAGCTCGCGGATACCTTTATCAAAGGGCTGCTCAGCGATCTGGACCGGAAATCCATTGAGCCGGTAGCGCTTCGTTATACGGGAGCTGAAGGCGTGCGTCCACTGCAAATGTATTTCAAAAATTCAACTTTTGACGATGAAAAGATGCTGAAGATCTATCAGCAGCAATTGGCCGCGCTGATCGGCGAGGAAGACGGGATGCTCAATGTGGACGGCTCCGACTTTCCGAAGAAGGGCTCCCATTCCGTGGGGGTCGCTCGTCAGCATTGCGGCATCTTGGGCAAAACGGAGAACTGCCAGGCTGGCGTATTTGTAGGTTACTCCAGCACCAAAGGGTATGGGCTGGTTGATCGGCGGCTCTACATGCCGGAGTCCTGGTTCTCTGAATCCTATGCTAGATTGCGAAAGCAGTGTGCCGTTCCCGATAACCTGACGTTCCGGACGAAAAACCAGTTGGCTTCGGAGATGCTGCAAGCTGCAGCCGCTTCCGGTACATTTCCATTCCGGTGGGTCGGTTGCGACTCGGCCTTCGGCTGTGATCGGGCTTTTCTCGAATCCTTACCGGAGGGTTGTTACTACTTCGCCGATGTACGTGCCAATGAATTGGTGTTTCCCGGTATGCCCGAGATGATCATTCCTCCTTCAAAGACCAAAGGACGGAAATACAAGTATCCGCGACCCTCGTTTCCGCCGGTCAAAGTGGCCGATTACGCGAACGATGAACATTTGCCGTGGCAACGCATCGTTTTGGCTGAAGGGGCCAAGGGACCCATTGTGGCTGATGTCAAGTGTGTACGAGTAGTGGTGTGCACCAGTTCCACGCCCTATGGAAACTATCTGGTGCCCAAAGAGGCCGTGTGGCTGTATATCCGTCGTTATGCCAATGGCCGAATTAAATACTCCCTTTGCAACGCGCCGGAAGATACGCCGATGGAAGTCCTGAATCGGGTAGCGACCATGCGTTGGCCGATTGAACAATGCTTTGAGGAATGCAAGAGTCACTTGGGTATGGGACATGTGGAAGCTCGTTCTTACAAGGCGTGGCATCGGCATATGCTGTTTGTCATGATGGCACATTTATTTACGCAAATGCTGCGCATTCACTTTAAAAAAAACGATCGTATTGACCATGCCGATGGCTAAGCAACTGATCGCCGCTTCTCTTTCTCAGGATCGTTCGATCTATCACCGGGTTCTGAATGAAATCCGGTATCGACTGAAACGCAATCAAATCGCTTACTTGTCTCACCGAAAGAAAGTAATGAAGATGATCGGTTCAAAAACGTGAATTCTAGAACTTTCGCTGTAGTACTAATTGAATTAATAGATTTACTACGAGGGGCAAAATTACTTGCAAATTGCAAATAAATGAGTATAATGGATTCATAAGAGGTGAGGCACCATGGAAAATGTACGTGAATTATTTCAGATCATGACTCGTCGCTTTGGCTTTCTGAATAAAAACTGCTGTTCTGCGGGTGGCTGTGACATCTCCGTCATTCAAAGCCATATCCTTTATGAAATTGATCGTCAGCACAAGCCTTCTATTCAGCAAGTAGCAGAGACATTAGGGACCGATATCACGACATTTAGCAGACAGGTTCAATCGTTAATTAAGATGAATTTAGTCAAGAAAACGCCCGATCCAAAAGACCGCAGGGTGCATCTTCTTTCCTTAACGACGGAAGGCAAGTATGTTGCGGGGGCGATTGACCAGCAAATGAAAGATTATTTCAACGAAATCTTCTCGCACATGAACGATTTTGAAAAAGAGACCGTCATCCGCTCGATCAAACTATTAAACGAAGCGATGGCGAAATCCAGCCAATGTTGTTCAGCCCCTTATTAAGGGCGATCTTTTCAATAATATTTGCAAAATGCAAATAATTATAAATATAAAAAAGTAAAGGAGAGAGGATTCATGAATCAAGTCAAGAACGATCAAATTCGCCAAAATGTACGCAGCCGGTACAAAGAAATTGCTTTGCAAGGGGCGGAGGAGTCCAGCTCGTGCTGCTCGTCAGAATCAAGCTGCTGCGGTACGGCCAATGAGGTCTCTTCGCAGTTGGGTTATTCTACTGAAGAACTAGCGGCTGTTCCAACTGGCGCGAATCTAGGCCTAGGATGCGGGAATCCGCAGGCAATAGCAGAGCTGAAACCGGGGGAAGTCGTATTGGATCTCGGAAGCGGCGGCGGTTTCGATTGTTTTCTGGCATCAAGGCAGGTTGGGGATACCGGTTATGTGATAGGGGTCGATATGACGCCTGAAATGGTGAGCCGCGCTCGGGGCAACGCTGTCAAAGGCGGGTTCACGAATACGGATTTTCGGCTGGGGGAGATTGAGCATTTACCGGTTGCGGATCAAACGGTGGATGTGATCATATCTAACTGCGTCATCAATCTCTCGCCGGATAAACAACAAGTCTTTGATGAGGCATTCCGTGTTTTACGCTCCGGCGGGCGTCTAGCCATTTCCGATGTCGTTACGACGGCAGAGCTTCCGGCGGAAATCAAAAACGACTTGGATGTTTTGTATTCGGGGTGCGTATCTGGGGCTTCATCGGTTGAGGAACTCAAAGCGATGCTTAAGCAAAGCGGATTTAAGGATATCGTAGTCGAGCCGAAAGAGGAATCCAGAGCGTTTATTAAAGATTGGGTCCCTGGTTCGAAGGTAGAAGACTACATTGTTTCTGCCGTCATCAAAGCGGTCAGACCCTAAGGTTCATCGATTCCGACCGCGCATTCTCGGGCACTCGCTGTGAACCGGAAGGTCGGTTCCCCTAACGTCTCTAAGGGGGATGGCAAGGACGAGAGGTCCTAGGAACTGTGCCGAGAGTCGATCCCGGGGCACGACGGGCGTGCCTTCAGACCGAGTCTGGACCAGAAGGGATTGCGTTTGCGGACATTATTGGAGCCGACATCGATTCGCCGGATTAACGACGAGTAAATTTGTGCAAAGCTAAAGTAAAACCAATGAAGCTGCTGATCTGCCGCTGGCGGATCGGGAGCTTTTTTTGTTAACAGAAGGTGAAAAATGAATGAGCTGGGATCTGGAGGGAGTGGGCGGGAAAACGTCATTTTTTAGGAAGGAAGTCGCCGATCAAGGCAGGATGGCATGACGCAAAAACGTATTCCAAGATGCTGAAAAAACGATAGTCCCAAGCTGGGACCTGGGAAGCTTTTTTTGTGAGGGGCTGTAACGGAAGCAAATCGCGAAAAACCGCAGAATGATGCGATTTTCGGACAAGACTTTGGTATCAATTTTGTAACCATTATGGAAAAGGGTGTAAAAATTGAGCGAAACCTAGATGAATTTCGCACGTCTATTATCACGAAATGAACCAACCGGACAAGGGTGCCGAAAATCCGTATCCCCCCGGAAAACAGGCCCAACTGTAAAACACTCCCAACAGCCTAGTTACACGACAGGTCCGGTTGGTTCATGATTAAAAGTGATTTTGAGAAGCGGAGGTGCGAATCGGCCATACTGCATCATCACCTGCATAGCTGCATAGAAAAGCGGCCGTACGTAAGGTTGCTGCCCTTATTGCTCATCGGAGGCCAGACACAGCAGGGGCATCGATCTTAAACGGAACGTGCACGAGAAGAAGAACAGCGAGGTGAACTAAGAGGTAAATCCGATGACGACATTAGCGAAGAAACGATTAGCGATCGGGCTCGTTCTGGCAGGCCTCTTGATCGCAGGCTGCGTGGTGCTGGTCGTATTAAACTGGCCGCCGCCCCATTACAGCTATGCGGCAGAGGACGGAACCGAGCTGAAGTTCCGCACCGAAGGGGACAAATTTCTCGCCTATGACGGCGAGAGCCGCTGGGAGGAGCTGTTCGTCAAAGGCGTCAACCTGGGGGCGACGGTGCCGGGACATTTTCCTGGGGAATTTCCGATCACGGAAGACGACTACTTACGCTGGTTCCAACAAATTGACGATATGGGCGCAAACGTCATTCGTATTTATACGGTGCACAACCCGGTGTTCTACAAGGCGCTCGTCAAATACAACCGGGACAAAGGGAAGGATCCCCTCTATTTCATTCAAGGGATCTGGTCGCCGGAAGAGCAACTCATTGAGCAGCAGGACGCTTATATTCCGGGGATCAAGGAAGCCTTTCACAAGGAAATTGAAAAAGCGGTCAAAGCTGTATACGGCGATTTGAAGGTGCCCAAGCAGCCGGGAACATCGGGCGGCAAATATACCGCCAACGCCGGTCCTTATCTCATGGCTTGGCATATCGGCACCGAATGGGACCCGGAAATGGTGGATAATACGAACCGCAAGCACGCGGATGTTACGCCGTATCAAGGACAGTATTTTGCGGCGACCGAGGAAGCAACCCCGTTTGAGAGCTGGCTCGCGGAGCTGGTGGACGACACGGCTCAGAAGGAGCGGGCTTACGGTTGGGAGCATCCGATCACGTTTACGAATTGGGTGACCACGGATGTGCTGGAGCATCCTGGTGAACCGTTGTTCGAGGAGGATCTGGCCAGTGTGGATGCCACCCATATTCGGCCGGTGAAATGGGAAGCAGGATACTTCGCTGCTTATCACGCGTATCCGTACTATCCCGACTTTTTCCATCTGGATAAGACGCTCGAGACGATTCCGGATGGAAATGGGGATTACAACACCTATAAAGCTTACTTACAGGAGCTCAAACCTTACTATAAGGACATTCCGGTTATGATTACCGAATATGGCGTCCCGTCTTCGCTGGGCGTCTCCCACCTCGGCCGAGGGGGACGGAACCAAGGGGGGCACAACGAACAAGAGCAAGGTGAAATCAACGTCTCTTTGACGAAGGATATTTACGATACCGGATATGCCGGCGCGATCTTGTTCATGTGGCAGGATGAATGGTTTAAGAAGACGTGGAATACGATGCGCTTTGAGATCCCGGAGGATCGACGCGCCTTTTGGCTGAATGTGCTTACGAACGAAAAACAATTTGGCCTGTTGTCCATGGGTCCCGGAAAAGAAGACGATCTCATCATCGACGGCAAGCTGGACGATTGGGACAACCTGCCGGATGGAGAGGTCCAAGTCTGGGATCAACCAGCATCTGGCATCGACCGGCTGCAGGTGACCCATGACGAAGCTTATGTGTATGTCGGGCTGCGGCTCAGCGAGCCGTTCGACCCTGCGAAGCGGCTCATCCGCCTCGGTGCAAACACACAGCCTGGCGGCAACCAACCGGTGACGGAGATGCCAGGGCTGCGGTTAGACGACGGCCTGGAAGCGATCGTGAATATCGGAAGCGATGAGGAGACTGAGGTGCGGGTGGCGCCAAGCTACGATTTCCACCGCCGTCTCTACGGGCGGTACGGTTATTGGATGCTGGACGATCCTACCGAGGAGCAAACCGTGCAGTTTCAACCTTGGAAGCTGGCGGTCAGCTTGACCATGAAACCTCCGGATACCCGATCGGCCCATCCGTTTCAGGACATGACCGTTGGGCAGCTGATTCGCGGCACAACCGACACGGGAAGCGATGATTTCAACTCTCTCGCTTCGTGGCAGTACAGCGGCAATGAGGTAGAACTGCGCATTCCTTGGATGTTGCTGGGCTTCGCTGATCCCAGCTCGCGCCAGGTCATCGACTACCGGCCTTTGAAGGAGGACCTCGCCTTCTCGACGACCGAGACCGACGGCATCACCTTCGTGCCTTGGATTGAGGAGCGAAGTGAATCAGGGACAGATCACGGTGACAGCGGGGAGAACGTTGCTTTGGACACGTTCCCCAAATACGTATGGCAGCCTTGGGAAACCGTGCAGTACACCGAACGGCTTAAGTCCGGTTATTACGCCTTGCAGGCGTTCTACCGCACCTTGCCAGATCGCAGGACCACGGGAGAATAACCAGGCGCCGAGAGGAGGAAATGAAGATGGCGGGTCAGCATCTTGGCCTGGCAATTGCCTTTATTTATGTATGCCTGGGGCTGATCGGCATAGGCATACTGCTCTTGTTTTACTTAAAGATCCGGCATTTGCGCATTCAGCGTAAAACGAAGGAATACTTGCAGAAGCACCAAGACTATTTCATGTTCCTTCAGGCTCATTTGGGCGATGCTGAGGAGCTTCCGCTGCCGCCGGGCAAGCTGACTGAGCTGGAACGGCGGGTGATCCAACAGCGGGTAACCGAATGGATCGAACAATTTAAGGGCGATCTGCAGCAGAAGCTGATCGCATTATGTTACAACGCTGGCTTTGTCCAGCAGGACCTGAAGCTGCTCGACAGCTTGTTCTACGGCCGGCGGATCGCCGCCGCCTACCGGCTTGGCGGGATGCGGGCGGCGGAGGCGGTGCCGCGGCTGCTCACGATGCTGAAGGATCAGAAATACAGCCCGCTGAGCATCGTCATTGCCCGCTCAATTGCCAAGAGCGCGGAGCATGAGCAGCAGCTCAGAGATATGCTGGTCTATTTGTTGCGTCATGGCAAACCGATTCACCATCTCGCCGCTGACATTCTGATGGAGACGCGGCTGGACACCAGCCGGCTTCTCCTTCAGTTGATGAAGGAAGACAACCCGGATCTGGTGAAGGTGGCGATGGCTGCGATGCGCGGCCAAGAAATGCCGGGGCAAGTCCCGGCGCTGGGGCGTTATGCGTTTGCGCTTGAGAGGAGGGAGACCACTGCTTAGAGATATTTTGCTGATTTATGGTCTGTTTGCGACGTATTACGTCATGTCGGTTAACTTGATTTATTTTTCGATTATGACGTTCTCGTTCCGCCAAATTCTGACGATCTTCCGCCGGGCGGCCTATTCGAAATACAACACGCTGTCCGGTTCTGAACTGGTACCGCCGGTCTCGCTGCTGGTGCCTGCCTTTAATGAGGAACTCACGGTTATTGAGAACGTGAAATGCTTGATGACCCTGAACTATCCGACCTATGAAGTTATCGTTATTAACGACGGATCGAAGGATAACACGCTGGGCGTGCTGCGGGAAGAATTTGAGCTGATGCCGCTAGAGAATCCAGACGTTCGTCACACGATCGACTGTCAGCCGATTACGGCGGTGTACCACAATCCGAAGTACCCGCATCTGTACGTCATCGACAAACCGAACGGCGGTAAAGCCGATTCGTTGAATGCCGGCATCAACCTGGCGCATTATCCGCTCATTTCTTCGATTGATGCCGACTCGTTGCTGGAGAAGGACGCGTTGATCCGGATGGCTCGGATGTATATGGAAAATCCGGAGGAAACGGTGGCCATCGGCGGCGACGTGCGGATTGCCAACGGCTGCGTGATTGAGAACGGGGCAGTGAAAGAGGTTTCGCTGCCTCGCAAAATCTGGCCGATGTTCCAGGCCACGGAATACTTGAAGGCGTTCCTCGGCGGCCGGATCGGCTGGAGCTCCATCAATGGGCTGATCATCGTCTCTGGAGCGTTTGGCCTGTTCCGCAAGGATTACGTTATCGCCGTCGGCGGTTATCGCGGCGGGTATCCCGGCGAGGATATGAACATCATCATTAAACTTCATCGGTACATGCTGGAGAACAAGCTGAAGTACCGTATCGCCTTCTGTCCGGAAGCGGTGTGCTGGACACAAGCGCCGGACACGTACCGGATTCTGTCGAACCAGCGCAAGCGTTGGGGCCGCGGGAACCTGAAGAACATGATCGAGAACTACGACATGGCCTTTAATCCGAGATACAAGGTGATGGGGCTTCTGACGATGCCGTACAACATTATTTTTGAAGCGCTGAACCCTTATTTTAAAATCACGGGGCTGCTCGCCCTGATTGGGTACACGCTGATGGACATGACGCACTGGCGGATTCTTGCGATCTTCTGGCTGATCAACTTCCTCAGCGGTTACGTGCTCAGTATCGGGGCGCTCTTACTGGAGGAACTGGCGTTCAAACGATTCGACAAGCTGTCGGATTTGTGCAAGCTGTTGTTGTTCTCGGCGCTAAAGTTTTTCGGTTACGCGCAGCTCGGGGGATTGTGGCGCATCCAGGGACATATCCAGTTTATGCGCAATAACAACTCCTGGGGGACGATGACCCGTCAAAGCTGGCAGGACAAAGGAGATTCGGCTGCCAAAACAGCCAAGCCGGCCAAGTCAGCCTAGGGAACGGAGAGCTCCCTCCCCCGCTTTGCGGCGGTTGCCGGAAAGGAGATGATAGGGCAAAGGAAGGCTTGGATCCAAGAAGTAACCAAACTTAAGGATAAACTTACGGAAGAAGAAAGGCGGGAATGAATGATGTCAAACCTGACAGCACTGCATAACCAAACGGAACAATCCGGCTTATACGCCGGCATGGGGCAACGCGTGAGGGAAACAGCCAGCGAGGTAAACGGGGTGGTATTCATTTATTCCGCAGGCGGCCCCTCTTACGTGGCATCCCAGGTGCGGGGAATTTTGGAGTCTGAACCTGGACTTCAGTTTGATGTATGGAGCGGGGATGAGCCAGGAAGCGTGGCGGTACTGCTGCCAGGCCTGACACTGGATGCCGTTCACTATCAAGGCTTGCGCCTGAAGCAGCAGCTGCAGGAGCGCATTGCCGATTACCGTCCGCGGATGGCGCTGGCCAGCTTCACTTCGCAGGCAGCGATTACCCCGCAGGTGCTGAGTCAAATCGAGGAAAAAGCCAAACAGAATTACTCCGATGATATTTATATTTTTACCAAGGCTGACATGCTGGTTGTCAAAAGCCGAGTCCTAATCGTGGAAGGGGATCCGGCGGTACGCGAATTCCTTCAAATCCGGCTGAATATGCAGGGCTATGAAACGATGACAGCCGATAACGGCTTGACCGCCCTGGACTTGATTGCCGATTGGAAGCCGGATCTGGTGCTGACAGAGCTGAACCTGTACGGGATCGATGGACTGCCGTATATCCATAAAATTCAGAAGGTCGGCAACGAGCAGATGCCTAAAATCGTTGTGCTAACGGAGCAGCGGGTCGAGAAAACGATCAGCTTATGCTTCCAAAACGGGGTAGACGATTATATCACCAAGCCGTTCTCCCCGGTTGAACTCGACGCGCGAATTCGCCGTTGCATCCAATAACATCTGATTCCAATACAGAGAACATAATGGAGGTAGAAACCTGTGAACAATCATTACCAGAAGCTGATGAATGCGATTGAATCGAAAACCGCCGTACTGGGCGTAGTGGGTTTAGGTTATGTCGGCTTGCCGCTGGCAGTGGAAATGGTGAAGCAAGGATTCCGAGTGGTGGGCATCGATCTGGATACATCAAAAATCGAGAAAATCCACCGCGGAGAATCGTATATTCACGATATCCCGTCCGAAACGCTGGCCGAAGTGATGGCTACAGGGCGATTCCAGGCAACCACGGATTACGCGGTACTGTCCGAAATTAACGCGGTCAGCATCTGCGTGCCGACGCCGCTGAGCGAAAATCAGGATCCCGATACCTCCTATATCGTCACCGTGGTGGATCAGTTGAAGCGGTACATGAAAAAAGGCATGCTGATTACGCTGGAAAGCACAACTTATCCGGGGACGACGGAAGAGCTGATTCAACGCGAGCTGGAGAAGCTGGGCTATACAGTAGGTGAGGACTTCTTCCTCTGCTTCTCGCCGGAGCGGGTCGATCCGTCCAATCCGAAATTTAATACTTACAACACCCCGAAAGTCATCGGAGGAACTACCAAGGCTTGCTTGGATTTGGGGACGGCACTGTATTCCCAATATGTCCAAACGGTTGTTCCTGTGTCCTCGCCGAAAGTGGCGGAAATGTCCAAACTGCTGGAGAACACGTTCCGCAGCGTGAATATCGCTTTTGTGAATGAAATGGCTATGATGTGCGACCGCATGGGCATCGATATTTGGGAAGTCATCGACGCGGCGAAGACCAAGCCGTTTGGCTTTATGCCGTTCTATCCGGGACCAGGCATCGGCGGTCACTGCATCCCGCTGGATCCGATGTATTTGAGCTGGAAAGCGAAGGGCTTCCGGTTCTACAGCCAATTCATCGAGCTGGCGCAGTCGACCAACGACAACATGCCTTATTATGTCGTGAATAAAACGTCCAAAATCATGAATGAATATGCCAAATCGATTAAAAAATCCCGCATCCTGATCCTTGGCATGGCGTACAAGCCGGACATCGCCGACCTGCGCGAATCGCCGGGATTGTCCGTATACGAGCTGTTTAAGGACAGCGGCGCCAAGGTGGACTATTACGACCCGTATGCGACAAGCTTCCGTGAAAAATCCGGCGGCGTGGTGCACAGCGTCGAATACGACCTTGATCGATTCAAAGCCTACGACTGCATCGTCCTGGTGACGAATCACAGCAACTTCGATTATGAAGGCATCGCTCACCTCGGCGTGCCAATCGTGGACACGCGCAATGCGTTCCGTGATTATCCGCTGCCGCATGTGTATAAGATCGGCCACTCGGTTGCACAAGTTCAGGAAGAGTCCCCAGCGTTGATCGTAGGTTAAGGATACGAGTCTTGATACTCAAAAAACCGATCTTCGTCCGCCTTCGGGCGTTGTCGGGAAGCAAGCGGCCGACCCTGCTGGTGCTTGGCGGAATGCTGCTATTGGCTTTGCTTATGTTATTGGCTTTTATCCGGCCATCAGGTTCACAAGCGAAGGCAACCTGGATTTGGGAAACGAAGGTGATCGAACAGCAACCGGACGAGCTGCTGAACTTCGTCCGCAGGCAGGGCGTGAATACAATCTTCTTGCAAATTGGCAGCGGGGTAGAGCAGGGCAGTTACCGCAGCTTCATCCGCGCTGCCTCCCAGGCAGGTATCCAGGTGCATGCTTTAAGCGGTCATCCGGATTGGGCGCTGCGGGAGCATCGGGGCGAAGCCGAGGCGTTTCTGAAATGGGTGATCGACTTCAACCGGGAAGGGAAGCCGGAGGAGCGGTTTGCGGGCGTCCAACTGGACGTTGAGCCCTATTTGCTGGACCGTTGGCGGAACGATCAAGAAACCGTGGTAGAGCAATGGATGGAGGGCATCCGTATCTGGACTGAAGAGGCGAGATATAACGATCTTGCGATCGGTGCGGCCGTTCCATTCTGGCTGGATCGGATAGATCACCCGAGCGGAGCCCTGAAGCTGCCGCTGGGCGACTGGATGGTTGATCAGTTCGATTACTTGGCGATTATGGCCTATCGGGATGCTGCAGGCCGCATCTATGAAATTTCACAGCGGACGCTAAATGAAGCGGATCGGCAAAAGAAACGGGTCTGGGTGGGCGTCGAGCTGGGCGAGAGCCGGGAAGGGCCCGGCGTCTCCTTCCATGATCTGCCGCTTGCTTCGCTGGACCGGGAAATGGAAAGGTTAGAGGAGCTGGGGAAAAGGCACGGATCGTTTGCCGGCATTGCCGTTCACAGCTATGAAGCTTGGCATCGTAAACTCAATGGGCCGTAATAACAGAAGGCTGCCCCATAGAAATAGACGGGGACAGCCTTTGTTTTGATCTTGGTTAGGACAGTCTTCTCTGTTTTTGCTATAATAAAACTAATTGGCAGTTGTGGAAATGGAGAGATTGGCATGATCCTACATAAAGGCGAAATCTTGTTCCGTCAAGGGGACGATGGTTCTTTTCTATACCATATTAAGAGCGGGCTGTTTAAGGTAACGCGTCTGCACCCGAACGGGAACATGGTTTTGTTTAATATTTTGTACCCGGGGGAAACGGTACCGCATCATTCCTTGATTACCCCGAAAGAGGTGCACGGGACGGCGATCGCTCTCATGCGTAGCGAGGTTGAAGCGATCCCTGCGCAGGTATGGTATCGCGAGCTTCAGGAGGATCCGAAGAAGCCGCTGGAGGTCGCGCAGCTGTTGCAGGAGAAGGTTCGGTTCATGCAGGAGCGGCTTGACCATTTGACGATAGGGACGCCGGCTGAACGTCTGGAGCTGCTGACGAAATGGCTGGGACAGCATGCTCATGGCGTACCTTTGACCGATTATTTAACTCAAGAAGAGATCGGACAGCTGATCGGCGTGCGGCGAGAGACGGTGAACCGGCTGCTGCGCAGCCATGGTCACGAACGGTCATAAGAAACGGCTTCACGAACAAAAGCGCGGATAACCGGGGATTGCTCCGGTTATCCGCGCTTTTGGTATGCCGCTTATTCGTCCAGGGTTCCAGCCGGTCCAAAAAATTCAAAGTGAATCCGCTCTTCGGGCACGCCCCATTCCTTCAAGGCGCGGCGAACCGCCTTCATGAAGGGAACCGGGCCGCAGAAGTAAAAGTCGCTGTCAGCTGTCGTAATCGTCTTTAGCCAAGGCAGATCGATATAGCCGGTTTTGTCGCAGCCTTCGCCGGCTTCGGACGTTTCATATACGGTGTAGGTACGCAGATTGTCGTTGGTCCGTGCGAGCTCGGCAATATGCTCCTTCATCGCATGGTGCTTCGCGTTGCGAGCGGCGTGGACATAGACGATATCGCGTTTGATTTCGCCTTGCAGCGCTGCTTCCAACATGCTGACCATCGGCGTAAGACCAACGCCGCCGCTGAGCAACACAAGCGGCAGGTTCGACGATGGATTCAATGTGAAATCGCCGGCCGGCGCGCTAAGTTCGAGCACATCGCCTTCTTCGATCTGGGTATGCAGATAGGTCGAGACAATGCCCGCCGGGCGGTCCTCCGCAGCATCCTCCCGTTTCACCGAAATCCGGTAATACGGCTTGCCCGGTGCCGTGGACAGGCTGTAATGGCGCAGATGGGTAAACTCCTGGCCTTCCGGTTTTACACGGACGGTAATGTATTGCCCCGGCTCATAGGCGGCAATCGCTTGGCCGTCCTCCGGCTTCAGATAAAAGGAGGTGATCACGTCGCTCTCCTTAATCTTCCGGTCAACGATGAAGCGGCGGAATCCGCGCCAACCGCCTTCTTTTTGCTCGGCTTCGCGGTACATCTCCGCTTCTACGCTGATAAATACGTCCGCAATGACACCATATGCCTTAGCCCAAGCATCAAGGATTTCCTCGGTGGCGGCGTCACCCAGCACCGTCTTGATGGCGGCGAGCAGGTTCTCGCCAACAATCGGGTATTGCTCCGGCTGGATTCCTAACGCCCGGTGCTTCTGGGCAATGCCGCGAACGACCGGAAGAATCTCTTCCAGACGGTCAATGTGCGCCGCAGCGGCATACACCGCATTCGCCAGCGCGGTAGGCTGTTTGCCTTGGCGTTGGTTGGCATGGTTAAACACGTTGAGCAGCTCGGGATGATTTTTGAACATGGTCTGATAGAAGGTTTTCGTAATCGTTTGTCCATGAACTTCGAGAACAGGTACGGTAGATTTAATGATTTCGATCGTCTTTGAATCAAGCATCGGTGGAACCCTCTTTCCTTGATTTTTCGTTCCACCTCAGTATAGGAAGGCTTGAATGGTCAAAAGGTGACTTTCGTCACATCGAAAATTGCCAATGTGTGAACTGTTACTAAAATGCAATGACATCTATCACACAATCCAAGGAAATAAATTGGCTTGTCGCCTGTCCCGTGGAGTCATGATTCGTTTTGTGGTATAATATGAATAGAAGAAATTCTAACAGAAAGGATCAGGATACCATGAGTCCCCGAAGGACGAAATCCCAAAGGACGATTTGGAAACGTTGTGATCTCTCTTACACTTAGCTCCTTTCGTAGCTAGTCGGTATTTCGGCGACAAACCTACGAAGGAAGCGTGAAATCATGCGAAGGATGAATTCCTCATGGACTCACTCCGTAGGGTGTTGCCGAATGGTCAACCAAACTACGATAAGAGGGATTCCAAATGAGGACAATAGCAAGATGGCAGACGTACGGTACTCGGTTATTAATGATGTTAGCAGGATCTAGTTTATTGGCGTTTACGTATTACCACATCAATTTTCAGAACGGATTGTCGGAAGGCGGATTTGTTGGCCTGGCGTTGCTTGGCAAATATTTGTTTAACCTGCCTCCGGCCTTGACCATGATCGCACTGGATTTGCCGATCGTGGTGCTTGCCTGGTGGTTGAAGGGCCATCGGTTCGTGCTGAATACGGTGGTGGCATCATTGACGTTTTCGCTGGTTTACGAGTTGTGCGAGCAATTTTCGCCGCTGTCGATGAACCTGCACGGCAACCTGCCGTTGGCCGCATTACTGTCGGGTCTTCTCACCGGTTTCGGTGCGGGACTTGTGCTGCGGGCCGGCGGAGCGAGCGGCGGGGACGATATCTTGTCCATGCTTCTAAGCCAGTGGTCCGGCATCAAGATCGGTACGATGTTTATTATCATGGATGCGGTCGTGCTGACGGTCTCATTGTTATATTTACCATTCAAAGAAACGATGTTTACCATATTGGCAGTGCTGATCGCCGGCAAAGTGATTACCTGGACCGTCCATTACGGTCAGGGACAGCTTACGCCGATGCGGCTGCCTTACCATCCAATCAAAGAGAAAACGGCTCGAGCTTAAGGCTCGGGCCGTTTTCTCTTTGATGGATCAGGATCTCCAAGATCCCTGCTGCCGGCGGATCAATACGATTTGTCCGGCATGATAGGCATCATGCAGCATCCAGCGGGAGAGTTCGTGTCCGTACGACTCGCCCGTATTGACATAAGGTGCCGCCAGGGCTTCAGCGGTCAAGGAAGCGATCACTTCGCGCAATTCCAATTGAATTCGTTTCGTTTCAGCGAGCACGTCTTCCCAGGCCGCTTCGTCCTGAACTCCAGTACCGTTGAAGCTCTCTTCGTTCGTTTCGAATCGGGGGCCCGGTTCGATTCCTTTCAAACGGCTGAGCATCCGCCCGTTATAGTAGTTGATATGATTGACGGTTTGCCAGATCGTATTTCCGCCTCCCGGAGGAGCCCAAGCAGCTTGCTCGGCGGTCAATCCCTCCAATGCTGTCGACAACGGCACGATCCATTCCTCGACATCCCAAGTATTGTCCTTTTGCACAACGAGTAAATCGACGGGGGTAATGCTCATTCCATTTCCTCCTTATCATTGTAACTGGCTAATTACGATTTCAAGGGTTACAATGATATTGTAGCAGAAGAAATGAGAAATGTAACCGTTTATTTATTGATTAGGTCGTTACGGATTTGGGGGCTTCGAAGTGGAAACATTATGGAGTGATTTTTTGAACAGCGAGTGGCATGACTGGCGGGGAAGCGGACGCAGCGAAGATCGGCTGGAGAAGCTGAACTATCAGCAGTGGTTCCTTAATCAATGGCAATTGACTGCTCCTGTGCCGATGCCGGCGGAAGAGGTCTTGGCCATGCGTCATTTTCGGGAACGCCTGCATGCCTTAGCGGTCAAATTGGCGGGAGGCGGCCAGATGGAGGAAGCGGATTGGCAGATGCTCAATGAACATTTGGTGCAGGATCCGGTTACCCGCAGGTTGTCCGGAGAACCGGGAGGCATCCGGCTGCAATATGTTCCAGTGACGGAGGACTGGCGCCATGTGCGGGCAGAGATTGCCGCCAGCTTCAGCGAAACGCTGCTTCACGGGGAAACGTCAAGAATTCGCCTGTGTGACAACCCGGATTGCCGCTGGTTTTTTTACGATGACACGCGTAACCGGACGAAGAAATACTGTGAAGACAAGACGTGCGGCAATTTGATGAAGGTGCGGAGGTTTCGCGCCCGGAAGAAGGCGGGAACCGATCCAGGCGAGCAATAGCTTGTTCTTCATAAATAACAAGAAACAGGCGGCCGAGAGGGGCTGCCTGTTTCTTGTTTCAGGTATTACTTTTGCGATTTGGGCTCATCTTCAAACAGGTACAGATATTCTCCGTATCCTTCCTTCTCCAAATCGGCCTTCGGCACGAAGCGGAGCGCTGCCGAATTGATGCAATAGCGGAGTCCTGTTGGTTCCGGACCGTCCTCGAAGACGTGACCCAGGTGGGAATCGCCCAGCCGGCTGCGCACTTCAGTGCGAATCATGAAATGGCTGGTATCGGTCTTCTCCTTGATGTGATAGCTCCGGATCGGGCGGGTAAAGCTCGGCCAACCGCAGCCGGCATCGTATTTGTCACGGGAACTGAACAACGGCTCGCCGGAGACGACATCCACGTAAATGCCTTCTTCTTCATGGTCCCAATACTCTCCGGTAAAAGGACGCTCAGTCGCATTATTTTGTGTGACCTCGTATTGGATTGGCGTCAACTTGCGCTTCAGCTCTTCCCGATTGGCAGGGCCGGACCAGTGGCGCTCCAGAAAATCCTCGCGGCCGGAACCTTTGCGATACAGCCGATAGTGTCCCGGATTTTTCTTATGATATTGCTGATGATACTCCTCGGCAGGATAGAATGGGGCTGCCGGCAGAATCGGGGTAACAATCGGTTTATCGAAGCGGCCGCTTTGCGCAAGCTCTTGCTTGGAAGCTTCCGCCTCCTGACGCTGCTGCTCATCATGATAGAAAATTGCGGTCCGATACGAATCCCCGCGGTCATGGAATTGGCCGCCTGCGTCAGTTGGATCAATTTGCTGCCAATACAACTCCAGCAGTTTGCGGTAAGGAAAGATGTCCGGATCGTACGTAATCTGCACCGCTTCATAATGGCCGGTGTTCCCAGCGCAAACCTCCTCGTACGTAGGGTTTACCGTGTGACCGCCGGTATATCCAGAAATAATGCCGTGAACGCCGGGCAGCTCCTCGAATGGTGACACCATGCACCAGAAGCAGCCTCCGGCAAACGTGGCTAATTTGAGATTGGAATTTGTTGATGGACTCATTTGGGATCCCTCCATTTCATCACTATTATAACTTGTTTTGACACAAAGCCAAAATGATAGCATAAAAGGCTGGTTCTCTCGTAAAGTGCGTGCTATAATATAACTCAATAAAACATGCATGGTTCCCAAAGGGGAGTAGCTGTTACAATAAAGTCGTCATTACGGGAGTTATACATACCCCGGCTTTATTGGCAACGAAGAGTTGTTAGCGAGACCTTTGCCCGTAGCGAGTATTGGGTAAAGGTCTTTTTTGATGCGTATATGCGTCGTGCCCAATACGGACACGGCGCATTTTTTTTGGAACGGTGGGATCTTCCCGTAGTCCCAGCCATCTCGATCGTCCGATTGAACCGTCTCGCCATCTTGCTGGCCTGAGGCAATGGACGTGAATGGCGAGGCCGTGATCCAAAAAAATAGAACCGCAAGCATGGAACATTAGAAAGGGGAGAGAACATGGACTTCTTGTCACCGGAATTTTGGATGGCCTTATTATCCATCGTCCTGATCGACCTCGTCTTAGCTGGGGACAACGCAATCGTTATTGGGCTTGCTGCCCGCAATGTACCGCAACAGGATCAGAAGAAAGTAATCGTATGGGGAACCCTGGGGGCAATTGTGATCCGGGTCGTCATGACACTGCTCGTTGTGCAGCTGCTCAACATCCCGGGACTACGGCTTGCCGGAGGGCTTGCTTTAGTCTGGATTGCTTATAAACTGCTGATTGAGGAGAAAAGTCATGAGATTAAGGCCGGGAACCAAATGTGGGCGGCCATTCGCACGATAATTATCGCCGATGCCATGATGGGTCTCGACAACGTGCTTGCAGTCGCTGGCGCAGCACACGGTGACACCTTGTTGGTCATTATCGGTTTGGCTGTATCCGTACCGATTATGGTATGGGGCAGCACGATGATTCTGAAGCTGACGGAACGCTTTCCGATCGTCATTACGATTGGGGCGGCTGTGCTGGCTTGGACTGCATCCAAGATGATCGTTGAAGAACCGTTGATTCATGACTGGTTCGCCAGCCCTTGGATTAAATACGGCTTCGAGCTGCTCGTCATCGCCGCGGTCGTGCTGCTTGGCAACCTCATGAAGAAGCGCAAGGCGCGGCTTCACCAAGCGAAAGCGATGCCGCAAACAAACGGAAGCTAATAGGAAACGCAAGAGAACAACGCCGCAGGCGGCCGATTAACGGCCGTCGCGGCGTTATTTTTTGTGTTTGTTGACTCGTTCGTTAAGTGTTGTTCTCCCGGGCAGATAAACGAAACTGCTTGGGCGACATGCCAAAGCGCTTGCGGAATACTTTATGAAAGTAGTTGTAGCTGGGGAAGCCGGAGCTTTCCGCAACATGCTCCAGTGATAAAGGGCTGAAAATAATCCGCTCCCGCGCCATGTTCAGCCGCACCTCCAGCGTGTATTGAATCATGCTGGTGCCAAAGGCCTGCTTGAATAGATGCACTGCCCTTGACACGCTGATGCCAACGTGGGCTGCTGCGTCCTCCAGTTTAAAGGGCGAGGAGGCGTTCTCTTCGATATAATTTTTTAGACGGTGGGCAAGATAGGTAGGATAGGTGGGCTGCGGCTGCTCGAGCAAATTTCGTTCAATCTCCAAGCACAGAATCTTCAAGTAATACTCGGAGATAATCGGCATGGGGTTAGAGATGCGGCGCTGCTCCAGCATAATCTGACGGAAGGCTCCAACCATCCCTTCGGACAGGGGAACCTTCAAACGGTGTGGCAGCGGCCGGCGATTCCACCAGGACTCGATCCATTCCCCGGACAGGAAAATATGGTAATCTCCGCTGGAAACCACCGGTTCGCCAGTTCCGTTCGTTTCGGCTTCGATTTTCAACTCGTAAGGGTCCCCGGGAGCGAATAGCAGCATATCCCCAGGCTCCAGCAGCTCCAGCCGTCCGTTTAGCCGCGTGCGGCATTTGCCTAACGTCTGCAGGCGGATGAGATAATTTTCGTGCCCGTTCGGCAGGGTCGTGTGGAACGGTTTGCGGTGCAACGAATAACCAGCATATAAAATTTGCAGGTTTGCCTCTTTGTTCATCGGTGTCCTCCACAGGGTTCTCGAAAAAAATGACCAGATTGTTCATGTTTCAATCATATTATTCATTTTACATTGGAGCAATTTGAAATACCATGGTACATGGGTAGCGCATCAAATAGACAAACATCTGCTTGGCAGGAGTGACCAAAATGACAGACATCCAGATTGGCATTATCGGCTGCGGCAACATCAGTCCGGCTTACCTCCGTCATTTGGCGAAGAGCGACAGGCTGAAGGTTGTGGCGCTGGCCGACCAGTTTCCGGAGAAGGCGCGCGAGCGGGCCGAGGAATTCGGAATTGAAAACGTATTCACAGTTGAAGAATTGTTACGGCATCCTAGAATCGACCTGATTCTGAATCTCACGGTGCCTTCATCCCATGCGTCGATTAACATTGCGGCTCTGGAGCACGGCAAGCACGTCTACGTGGAGAAGCCGTTGGCGATCCGCTTGGAGGACGCCAGACGAATGCTGGAGCTGGCTGCGGCACGCAACCTCCGCGTTGGTTGTGCCCCGGATACCTTCCTTGGCGCCGGGCTGGAAACGGCCCGCAAGGCGATTAACGACGGGTTGATCGGACGTCCCGTGGCAGCTACCGCGTTTATGGTCAGCGGAGGCCCGGAGCGCTGGCATCCGAATCCGGAGTTTTTCTATGCCGAAGGCGGCGGGCCGATGTTTGACATGGGGCCGTACTATCTGACGGCGCTAGTCCAATTGCTAGGACCGATTCGCCGGATCAGCGGTTCGGTGGGAAGTCAGATTCCGGAGCGGACGATCGGCTCGGGACCGAAAGCGGGCACTCCGATCCCTGTTCATACGCCAACCCATTACAGCGCTTCGCTGGATTTCGTGGGAGGGGCGATCGGTACGCTGGTGACCAGCTTTGATGTGCGAGGCGGGAGCATGCTGCCGCGGATGGAGATTTATGGCACCGAAGGCACGCTGGAAGTCCCGGATCCGAACTGGTTTACCGGCGAGGTGAAGCTTCGTCGGGCCGGAGAAGAGACTTGGGAGACGTTGCCGCCGGTATTTGCCAGCGAAGATAACGAGCGGGGACGCGGTATTGAGGAAATGGTGCAAGCGATACAGGAAGGCCGGGAGCATCGAGCCAGCGGCAAACTGGCTTATCATGTTCTGGAAGCGATGCATGCGGTTACTCGGTCCTCGAATGAAGGTCGGCATATCCTGTTGAGCCCTGTAGAGCTCTAAGGGACTTACTTATGATGAAGAGGAGAAATGAACCCATGACGAAACTTGGTTTGCAGTTGTATACGGTAAGAGATCATTTGGAACGGGATTTTGAAGGAACCTTGCGCAAGGTGGCGGAGCTTGGTTATCAAGGCGTCGAGTTTGCCGGTTTTTACGGACGAACGGTAGAGCAAGTCCAGGAGATTCTGCAGGAGACGGGATTAACAGCGATTGGTGCGCATACGCCCTATACCCGGTTGAAGGAAGCGATCGACGAGGAATTGGCGTTTAATAAAGCGATTGGCAGCCGCTATATTATCGTTCCTTATTTGGCGGAGGAAGACCGCAACCGTTGGTCGGAAATCATCGAAGATTTGAAAATATTCGGTGAAAAGTGCAAAGAGGAAGATTTAGTGCTTTGCTATCATAATCATGATTTTGAGCTGACATTACAACACGACGGCAAGCCGGTGCTTGACGCCATCTACGAGCAAGTGCCTGAACATCTGCTGCAGGTGGAGCTCGATTCCTGCTGGGTTGCCTTCGCTGGAGCGGATCCGCTGGATTATATCGCTACATATAAGGGGCGGCTTCCGCTGGTGCACTGGAAGGATGTAGTCAAGAAGGCAGACGGTTCGCCGGATACGGTTGAGCTTGGCCGCGGGGAGATTGCCATCACGGAGATCGGCGATGCTGCGATTGCTGCGGGGGTAGAATGGCTAATCGTCGAGCAGGACCATTGTGCCGGAGATTCGCTCACGAGCATTCAGACAAGCATGGAATGGGTGCGTGACTATGCGCAAAAAGGAGGTAAACTTCATGTCTAAAACGTTGAAAGTAGCTATTATCGGCTGCGGCGGGATTGCGAACGGTAAACATTTGCCAAGCCTGGCCCAGCAGCCTGAGGTGGAGATGGTCGCATTCTGCGATATCATCGAAGAACGCGCAGCCAAGGCTGCTGCCCAATACGGCGGCGAGAATGCCAAGGTATACACCGATTATCGTCAGTTGCTGGCGGAAAGCGATGCCGAAGTCGTACATGTGTGCACGCCAAACGATTCCCACGCAGAAATTACGGTTGCTTCGCTGGAATCCGGCCGCCATGTTATGTGCGAGAAACCGATGGCTAAGACGGCAGAACAGGCGCGTCAAATGCTGGATGCGGCGAAGCGTACGGGCAAGAAGCTGACGATCGCTTATCAAAACCGCTTCCGCAGCGACAGCTTATACTTGAAGGAAATTTGCGAAAAGGGTGAGCTCGGCGACATTTATCTGGGCAAGGCGCTGGCGCTTCGCCGCCGGGCCGTGCCAACCTGGGGCGTCTTCCTTGATGAGGAGAAGCAAGGCGGCGGTCCATTGATCGATATCGGTACGCACGCTCTGGATCTGACCTTGTGGCTGATGGACAACTATGAGCCGAAGAGCGTCACCGGTTCTGTCTTCCATAAGCTTGGCAGCCGTGAAAATGCAGCGAATGCATTTGGGCCTTGGAATCCGGAGGAGTTCAAAGTGGAGGACTCCGCATTTGGCTTCATTACGATGAAGAACGGCGCGACGATCATTCTGGAATCGAGCTGGGCGCTCAACATCGTGGATATCGGCGAAGCCAAGACACTGCTGTGCGGAACGGAAGGCGGCGCGGACATGACCAATGGATTGCGCATCAACGGTGAGAAATTGAGTCGCCTGTATGAAACGAAGATTGATTTGGGCTCGGGCGGCGTTGCCTTCTTCGAGGGCAAACAGGAGACCGAAGCTACACGTGAAGCAAGAGCTTGGGTACAAGCGATTCTCGAGGATAAGGAACCGCTGGTGAAGCCGGAGCAAGCATTGGTTGTTACGGAAATTTTGGAAGCGATTTACGAGTCGGCGAGAACGGGTAAGACGGTTTATTTTGATTAATCACGGGAGGGACCGGAGATGAAATTAGGCGTATTTCTCGTATTGTTCGGAGGACTCCCCTTGGAGCAGGCGCTGGATAAGGCAGCCGCGCAAGGGCTAAAAGCTGTAGAGATCGGGACTGGAGGCTATCCTGGCAATGCGCATTGTAATCCCGATGTATTGTTGGAAAACAAACAAGCGCGGGAGGAGTTCAAACGGGCGGTGGAATCGCGCGGGTTAACGATCAGTGCGCTCAGCTGCCACGGCAACCCCCTGCACCCGCAAAAGGCGGTGGCGCAAGATTTCCATGACGCTTTCGTCAAGACCGTTCAATTGGCTGAATTGCTGGAGGTGCCGGTGGTAAATACGTTCTCCGGCTGTCCCGGCGATCACGAGGACGCGAAATATCCGAACTGGCCGGTTGCACCGTGGCCCAACGATTACCAGGAGATCCTCGATTGGCAATGGAACCAGAAGGTGATTCCGTATTGGTCGGAAATGGGCCGTTATGCCGCAGAGCATCATGTGAAGATCGGTCTGGAGCTGCACGGCGGGTTCTCCGTGCATACGCCGGCCACGCTGCTTCGCCTGCGCGAAGCGGCTGGGGAAGCCATCGGCGCCAATTTGGACCCCAGCCATATGTGGTGGCAAGGAATTGATCCGGTGCAGGCGATCTCGATCCTTGGCCGGGCTGGGGCGATTCACCATTTCCACGCTAAGGATACGACGATTGATCCGGTGAACGTGAACCGTTACGGACTTACGGATATGCAGCCTTATACGATGATGCAGGACCGGGCTTGGCAGTTCCGTACGGTGGGTTATGGTCATGATTTGAAAACTTGGGCGGACATTATCAGTGCCCTTCGCTTGTATGGCTACGATTATGTTGTCAGCATCGAGCATGAAGACGGCCTGATGTCGATCGACGAAGGGTTCACGAAGGCGGTACGCAATCTCCAGCAGGTGTTGGTGGAAGATTCTGCCGGCGAAATGTGGTGGGTATAAGTTACAACCAGCGTAATATACTATACTAGCGGCCGCCGCCTAGGCGGTCGTTTTTTTTTAAATGACCGGGCATCCCCCTTACTTTCCTCCAATAAATATGCTATTATGAAATATACTAACAAATTGTAAGCTTTCAGCCCTTAGGTCGGCGATGATAACGAGGTGAATTTTATGGATGAGCATTCCCAGGCAATGTGTCCGCGATTTGAATCGGCATTTTCGTTTTTAGGCAAACGTTGGAACGGTCTGATCATCAAAACGCTGATGGACGGTCCCAAGCGATTTAAGGATATTTCGAATCAGATTCCTTCCATGAGCGATAAAATGTTATCCGAGCGGATGAAGGATCTGGAATGTGAAGGAATCCTGGTTCGCCATGTCTATCCTGAGACGCCGGTCCGGATTGAATATGAGCTAACGGAGAAAGGCCGGGCGCTTCGTCCCGTTATGGAACAAGTGCAGTCCTGGGCGGAAGAGTGGATTAAATAAACAACGAACATGCCGTTACCGGCGAGCGGGCGGCATGGAATATCATAGAAAGTAGGTGTACGTGTGGCTGATGTAATTGTTATTGGAGCAGGACCTGCAGGAGCAAGTGCAGCACTTTTCTTGGCGAAGGCAGGTAAAGAAACGCTCGTTCTGGACAGCAACTCCAGCATGACCAAACGGGCATGGATCGAGAATCATTACGGTGCGAAGGACATTTCCGGACCCGATTTGCTGAAGGTCGGCCGGGAGCAGGCGGAGAAATTCGGCGCGAAGTTCATTGAAGAGAAAGTGTCTGACATCGATACGAACGGTGGTTCAACGGTTACGGTGAAGACCGAATCCGGTCGCAGTTATGAAGCGTCCCATATCATATTGGCCACCGGCGCGTTAACCGACCTTGCAAGCGCTATCGGTTTGGAGCTGAAGGAAGGCCGCGAACCTCGAATCAAAACGGTGATTGCTACGGATGGCCAAGGCCGTACGAGCATTCCACGCATTTGGGCAGCAGGAACGGTTGCCGGGGTAAGCGTGCATACGATCATCACCGCGGGCGACGGTGCGAAGGTCGCGATTGAGTTGATTAGCGAAATGAATGGCGAACGCTACGTTGATCACGACGTACTTAAGTAAGACATCTGAACATACAACAGGCCTCCGATGACGGGGGCCTTTTTATTTTGCCAATATCCATCAGGGAGCCTGAAATTTGAGAACCTGCACTTTGTCCGGTATGCTTAAGAAGAAGGAATACGATCTGGCCGAAGTTGGGAAAATGATGAGGAGAAAGGCAGGGCGGCTATGTTTAACAGATGGCGATGGTTCGTTGGATGTATGGCAGGACTGACTATAATCATAATCGCGTCGGCGTGCGCCCGCGGCCAGATTATGGATCAACCGACACCAGCGGAGACGCAGACAACAGAAGTAGAACACCCCCACGATATCACATTAATGATTGATGGTGGCACCTTTATCCCAGATGTGACGCGTAACCTGCATTTTGATTATATCGACGGGTTAACGGTACGTCATGCCTTGGCAAGCAGCGGGATTGTCAAATTTACAGAGGACCAGTCCGCCATTCAATCGGTGGGGGAGGTGTCGCTGGATTCGGCGTTGGAATGGGGGACCCGGCTAAATGATAAGGAACTGGCCTCTACCAACTGGGATCAGGAGCTGCAAATGGGTGACAAGCTGCTGGTTTACGTCAAGACGGTGGACAGCTATGAAGCGATCTCACCGCTGGCGTCCTTGCTGTTGATTATCGACGGGGGCGGTCAGAAGAAATATTTTGTCCATAAATACAGTGATAATACCACCGTTCGAGATCTCCTGAAGCACAGTGGAATGGTTCAGTTTAATCCCAACCATAAATCAATTATCTCCGTCGGCGGCTATACCCCTAAGCAGGACGAGCAATGGATCCTGAAAGTGAATGGGAAGAAGCTGCTGGATAATGGCCTGGATATGAGATTAAAGCCGCAAGACTACGTGGAGATTAGCTTGGGGACGCAATAGAAGTACGATGTAACTTAGAGATCCGTAATCCTGGTAATCATCCGGGAGAGCGGATCTATTAATAGAATATTGAAAAAGTTATGACAAAACTATGTTAAAATTTTCACAATTAATGTGAACGGAATCACAAAGTCCTCCTTATTTGAAAAGTATACTGGGAGCATGGGATAACTTCAAATTTTAACTATCGCCAAGTCGCATGAGACCAGGTGTTTATTGGAGGAGGCATTTTAAAGATATGGGAATGGAACGAGAGAAACTAGTTGTTATCGGTAACGGAATGGCCGGAATCAGCACGGTAGAGCAAATCCTGAAGTTGACTACGAAATTTGACATTACGGTATTCGGAAGCGAGCCGCATCCGAACTACAATCGGATTATGCTGTCATATGTGCTGGAAGGCAGCAAAACGCTGGACGATATCGTGCTGAACGATTTGAACTGGTACAAAGAGAACGGGATCACCCTGCATCTCGGAACTGCAGTGGAGCGGATTGATGCCGAAGCCAAAGAGGTCGTCGCCGAAAATGGGGTGCGCGTCCCGTACGATAAAGTGCTGATCGCAACGGGCTCCAATTCGCTGATCTTGCCGATTCCAGGCAGCGATAAGGAAGGGGTCGTTGGCTTCCGTGACATCGCGGACTGCAAGCAAATGTTGGAGGCGGCGAAGACCTACAAGAAGGCGGCCGTCATTGGCGGTGGACTGTTGGGATTGGAAGCGGCCAAAGGTCTTGTGCAACTGGGGATGGACGTGACGGTTGTGCATTTGATGGAAGATCTGATGGAACGCCAGTTAGACCATCAGGCAGCGAGCATGTTGAAAGCAGAGTTGGAGCGGCAAGGGATCAAATTTAAGATGGGCGCACAAACGACGGAGCTGTTTGGCGACCATCGGGTTCGCGGCCTGCGCTTTGCCGACGGGACGGAGCTGGAGGCAGAATTCGTTGTTATGGCTGTGGGGATCCGACCTAATGTTGCGGTTGCTAAAGCCAGCGGCATCGAAGTGAACCGTGGGATCGTCGTGAACGACTATCTGCAAACCTCGCTTGAAGGCGTGTATTCAGTGGGGGAATGTACGGAGCACCGCGGGGTTTGTTACGGTCTGGTTGCGCCTTTGTTCGAGCAGGGGATGGTGTTGGCGAAGCATATCAGCGGCGTGGATACCGCGCCTTATGAGGGTTCGGTCGTATCGACCAAGCTCAAAATTTCCGGCGTGGATGTATTCTCCACCGGTGAATTTATCGATGGACCGGAGCATACGGTGATCGTCAGCAAGGACGAGTGGAAACGCACCTATCAGAAAATTTTGCTGAAGGACGGCAAGCTGGTTGGGGCAGTGCTGTTCGGGGATATCACAGATTCGGCTGAGCTGCAGAAGCTGATTAAGCAAGGCGCGGAGATGACCGATGAGTTGTACGAATCGCTGATGGGCGGGGGTTGCTGCGGCGGCACCAAGAAGAAGGCATCGGTCGAAACGATGAGCGATGAGGAAATCGTCTGCGGCTGTAACGGGGTGACGAAAGGCACGATCGTAGACTGCATCGTAAATCAAGGGATGACGACGGTCGACGAGATTAAAGCGAGCACCGGAGCGACTCGATCTTGCGGCGGCTGTAAACCGGTCGTCGAGCAGATCCTGCAATATGTGCTTGGTGATGGCTTTACCCAATCGGCGAAACAGGGGATTTGCAGCTGCACTACGCTTAGCCGGGACGAGATCGTTGCCGAGATTAAAGCGAAAGGGCTGCAGACAACCAAAGAAGTGATGAATGTGCTCGGATGGACGCAGCCGGAAGGCTGCTCGAAGTGTCGGCCGGCGATTAACTACTATCTGGGCATGATCTACCCGGATACCCATGAAGATGAAAAAGCTTCGCGTTTCGTCAACGAACGGATGAATGCCAACATCCAGAAGGACGGCACGTATACCGTGGTGCCGCGGATGTACGGCGGCGTCACGACGCCGGAAGATCTGAAGAAAATCGCCGATGTTTCGTTGAAATACAATGTCAAGGTGGTCAAGGTCACGGGCGGACAACGGCTGGATTTGATCGGCGTGAAGAAAGAGGACCTGCCGAAGGTGTGGGCGGAGCTGGATATGCCGTCAGGTTATGCTTATGCCAAATCGTTGCGCACAGTAAAGACCTGCGTTGGTTCGCAGTTCTGCCGTTTTGGCACCCAGGATTCAATGGGTATGGGCGCGCTGCTGGAGCGCAAATTCGAGCGGCTGGACTTCCCGGCGAAATTTAAGATGGCGGTTAACGGCTGCCCGCGTAACTGCGCCGAGTCGTGCACCAAAGATATCGGGATCGTTGGCAATGACGGCGGTTGGGAGGTCTTCATTGGCGGTAACGGCGGGATCAAGCCGCGCTTGGCGGACTCGCTGTGCAAGGTGAAAACCGATGAAGAATTGATTGAAGTGTGCGGCGCGCTGATGCAGTACTACCGTGAAACCGGCAACTACCTGGAGAGAACGTCGGAATGGGTGGAACGGATGGGCCTTGAACATATCCGCTCGGTTATCGTTGACGATGTGAAGAACCGCAAAGCGCTGATGGAACGGATTGAATTTGCTTTGAAGCAAGTATCCGATCCATGGAAAAAAGTGCTGAACGACAACGAACAGCTTGGCAAATTGTATCACTCGTTAGAAGTGAGCAGCCAGCTGTAATACAGCGTCCTGGAGAAAGGGGTCATGGTGCATGAGTATGGAGAGTAAGGGCGAAACGTTTTATCCTGTTGGTGCCTTGGAGGATTTTCTGCCGCAAATCGGGCGTGTCGTGGAAGTGGCCGGCCTGCAAATTGCCGTGTTCCGAACATCGGATGGCCGGATTTTTGCGGCGCTGAACCAAAATCCGCATCCAAAGGGCGGACCGCTGGCCGAGGGGATCGTATCGGGTCATTATCTGTATGATCCGTTGTATGATTGGAAAATCGACCTGACCACCGGGCTCGTTCAAGCACCGGATACCGGGCAGGTCACGATGTTCCCGGTCAAGGTGGAGGACGAACAGGTCTACATTGCCGCTGCTGCTTTGCAGCAAGCGTAGTGCGGCTATTGACAGCGCGGTGATCGGAAGGTCGCCGCGCTATTTTTGAAGCATGAGGCAAGTTTGATTTGGGGGCGGTGCGGTATTCGTCGGCATGGCATATTGGTTCATTTCGACCGTGCGCAAGAAAGCATAGGGCGCATAACCACACAAGTATCCCCCAACCTCATTGGGTAGCGAAGAGGATTGGGGGATTTTTTTGCGCGATGGGAGGAAAGTAAAAAAACCGCCCTCCAATCATGGGACGGTTCAATACACCGGAACTAACGCCGTATATAGGGCGAGTACTAGGCGGTTAAATACGGCAGATTTCGTTCGGGCACAGCTCGCAGTGGCAAATATCTTGCAGCATGACCAGGTCTTTGATTACGATCATCCCGTTCTCATAGTCCAGCGCTTCTTTTTTGCGCAGGTCGCTTAGCATCCGGTTGACACTTTCGCGCGTTGCCCCGATCATGTTGGACAAGTCAGTATGGGTGATCTTCTTATTGATCAGAATTGCATCTCCGTGCGGTTCACCGTACGTATTGCTCAAGCGAATCAAGGTCGAGCACAAAGCGCCCGGTTTGCCGTACATCATCAAATCGCGGAATTTGGTTTGCGTCAAACGGTGATGGATGCCCATCCATTTCATGAAATCGATGGCGAAATCGCAATGCTGGCAAATCATGATTTCCAGGTCCTTCTGCTCAATAATACCGATTTCACAGTCTTCGATAACTTCGGCGGTAAAACTATGCTTCGAGCTGAAGAACGGATCGGCTTGCCCAACCATATCGCCGACACCATACATGTAGAGGATCAACTCTTTGCCCTCATCTGTCGATTTCGTCAACTTCACGCGGCCGCGCTTGATGTAGAACAGTTTATCGGAATAGTCTCCTTCCCAGAACAAATGTGTCCCCTCGGGATAAGATTTGTCTTTCATCGTAACGAGAAGGCGATTGAAGTTTTGCTCTGAAAAACAGCTCGTATTGCCGCGGGGCAGGGTGGCATTCACAATTTCACTCATCATCGATTTCCCCTTTGTGCTCCAAATTTTTCTGAAAATTTTAAATTAATTATAACTGGTTTTTTTTAATTTTTGGGGGCTATAAAGCCCGAAAAAGTGAACATTGTGAGAAATTTCACTATGTCGAATCGGATATTCACGCTAAAAACGGTGCAAATTAATAAACTGGCGCTCGCAGCATTCGATAAGTATTTCAAAGAGACACTATGTACACAATGTAAAGTATATATGAAAAATTTATCGTGGCAAGCGAAAAACTTTCAACTTTTTTAAAGTATGTGAAAAAATTCACTATACAAAACAAAAAGCCTGTGCTATGATCAAGACATAAAGAGAAGCACACAAGCTTCATAGGGATTCGCTCATAAGTGAATTTTTTCACAAATTAAATTTTAGTCCACCATGTGCAAGCAAATCCCTAATCCAAAAATTTAGGAGGGTGAGAGAGATGGCTGTTAAAAACGAAGTGGCTGTGAAAGCTCAGCCAACCGCACAAGAGTATATTCAAACGTTGATCGACAAAGCGAAGAAAGCTTCCGAAGCTTTCATGAGCATGGATCAGGAGCAGATCGACAAGATTGTGCAAGCGATGGCTTTGGCTGGACTCGACAAGCATATGTATCTGGCGAAAATGGCGATCGAGGAAACGGGACGCGGCGTTTACGAAGATAAAATCATCAAGAACATGTTTGCAACGGAGTATATTTGGAACAGCATTAAGTACCAAAAAACAGTTGGCGTCATCGAAGACAATCCTTACGAAAGCTTCCAAAAAATCGCCGAGCCGCTCGGGATCATTATGGGGATTACTCCAGTTACGAACCCGACATCGACTACGATTTACAAAGCGCTGATCGCCGTGAAGACACGCAATCCGATCATCTTCGGCTTCCATCCATCCGCGCAAAAATGTAGTGCAGAAGCCGCTAAAATATTGCTTGAAGCGGCCGTTAAACACGGCGCACCTGCGGACTGCATCCAATGGATCGAAGATCCTTCCATGGATCGCACGAACGCGCTGATGAATCACCCGGACGTAGCTTGCATTCTGGCTACCGGCGGTTCCGCGATGGTTAAAGCGGCTTATAGCTGCGGTAAACCGGCCCTCGGCGTAGGCCCTGGTAACGTTCCTTGCTTCATTGAGAAGAGCGCCGACCTGGATCAAGCGGTTAACGACCTGATCTTGTCCAAAACGTTCGACAACGGCATGATTTGCGCATCCGAACAGGCGGTAATTATCGAAGAACCGATCTTTGACCAAGTGAAGAAGAAAATGATCGCCAACGGCTGCTATTTTGTAAATAAAGAAGAAGCTGCGAAGCTGACCGCAGGCGCGATCAACGCTGAAAAATGTGCGGTGAACCCTGCGATCGTTGGTCAATCGGCCGTAAAAATCGCGGAAATGTGCGGCATCGACGTCCCGGCCGGAACGAAAATTCTCGTTGCCGAGATCGAAGGCGTTGGCCCGAAATTCCCATTGTCTGCAGAAAAGTTGAGTCCTGTACTCGCTTGCTACAAAGTGAAAAATGCAGAGGAAGGCATTAAGCGTGCGCTGGAAGTGGTGCAATTCGGCGGTATGGGTCATTCCTCGGTCATCCACTCGAATAATGATGAAGTGATTCAACAATTCTCCGAACGGATGCCAACCTGCCGGATCCTGGTGAACCAACCTTCTTCGCAAGGCGGTATCGGCGACATCTACAACACGAACCTGCCGTCGCTGACACTGGGCTGCGGATCGTATGGACGCAACTCGACTTCGTCGAACGTAACGGCCGTGAATCTGATCAACGTGAAAAGGGTGAATCATCGTACCGTGAACATGCAATGGTTTAAAGTGCCTAGCAAAATTTACTTCGAGAAAAACTCGACGCAATACTTGGCGAAGATGCCGGACATCTCCCGCGTCATGATCGTGACTGACCCGATGATGGTGAAGCTTGGCTATGTGGAAAGAGTCGAACATTTCTTGCGTCAACGCCAAACGCCAGTCGCCATCGAAGTGTTCTCGGACGTTGAACCCGATCCATCGACCACGACTGTACAACGCGGTACAGAGCTGATGGCGAAATTCCAGCCGGACTGCATTATCGCGCTGGGCGGCGGTTCGCCGATGGACGCAGCCAAAGGCATGTGGCTGTTCTATGAATATCCGGATACCGACTTCCACAATCTGAAGCAAAAATTTATGGATATTCGCAAACGGATCTACAAATATCCGCGTCTCGGCCAAAAAGCGAAGTTCGTGGCGATTCCAACAACGTCGGGTACCGGTTCCGAAGTGACCTCGTTCTCGGTAATCACGGATAAAATCAACGGCAATACGAAATACCCGTTGGCGGATTACGAGCTGACGCCGGACGTCGCGATTATCGACCCTGAATTCGTATACAGCTTGCCAAAAGTTGCAGTCGCAGATACCGGAATGGACGTACTGACGCATGCGATCGAAGCTTATGTCTCGGTTATGGCGAACGACTACACAGACGGTCTGGCGATTAAAGCGATCCAACTGGTGTTCCAATACCTGGAGAAATCGGCACTGACCGGTGACAAGCTGGCCCGTGAGAAAATGCACAACGCTTCGACGCTCGCAGGGATGGCGTTCGCCAACGCATTCCTTGGCATCAACCACAGCTTGGCGCACAAATGGGGCGGTCAATACGGTACGGCTCATGGACGTACCAATGCGATTCTGATGCCGCACGTCATCCGCTACAACGCGAAGAAACCAACGAAATTTGCGGCATGGCCGAAATACAGAAATTTCGTTGCCGATGAACGTTATGCAGAAATTGCCCGCATTCTGGGTCTGCCGGCTCGCACGACGGAAGAAGGCGTGAAGAGCTTGATCAAAGCGGTGCGCGATCTGAACAAGAAGCTGGGCATTCCGGAATCGTTCCAAGCGCTTGGTTTCGATGCGAAGGATTTCGAATCGCGCGTCGATTACCTGGCGGACCGTGCCTTCGAAGACCAATGTACGACGGCGAATCCGAAGCTGCCGCTGGTCAGCGAGCTGGCTGAGATTTATCGCGATGCCTTCTATGGTAGATTTGAAGAATAAGTGAACAGGCGGGTAAAAAAGGTGACAAATATCACTCAATGTGATATTTGTCACAATCTTTTTGGATAGGAAGAGCTATGATTACAGTATAAATGATCCCTCAGAAATAAGTGAGTGGAACCCGGTCTTTCGGGGCCGGGTACCATAATTGTCTAAGTTGTGAAAAGTATCACAAATTTTAGGGATCATGAGGCGCGGGATAGACCTTCAACCGCGACCACATATATAAATGGAGGGAATCAAGATGTCGGTGATCGAAAGAGAAGTAACAGAAACGAAGGCACAAAACGCATGGAGAGGCTTCAAAGCTGGGAAATGGATGAAGGAAGTGGATACGCGCGATTTCATCCAATCCAACGTGAATCCTTATGAAGGAAATGAATCCTTCTTGAAAGGCGCTACGGCGAACACGAAAGCGTTGTGGGATATCGTATCGCAGCTGTCCGTGAAAGAACGGGAAGCTGGAGGGGTCCTGGATGTAGACGTGAATACGCCGTCGACGATTACTTCCCATGCTCCTGGATATTTGGATAAAGAGAAGGAACAAATCGTTGGCGTTCAGGGTTCGGCCCCGTTCCAACGCACGATCCATCCATTCGGCGGGATCAACATGGTTATCAATGCATGCAAAGCTTATGGCTTCGATCTGCCAGCTGAGATCGTCAACCTGTTTACAACGATTCGTAAAACCCATAACCAAGGGGTATTTGATGCTTATACACCGGAAATGAGAGCCGCCCGTAAAGCCGGGATTATCACTGGCCTTCCTGACGCATACGGCCGCGGTCGGATCATCGGGGACTATCGCCGCGTTGCTCTGTATGGCGTAGACTTCTTGATCAAGCAAAAACAACAAGAACTGAAATCCCTTGAAGTGGATGTCATCGATGAAGATGTGATTCGCTTGCGGGAAGAAATTTCTGAACAAATTCGCGCTTTGGGTGAATTGAAACAGCTTGGCGAAATGTACGGATTCGACATTTCCAGACCGGCGAACAATGCGAAGGAAGCTTTCCAATGGCTGTACTTCGGTTATCTGGCAGCGGTCAAAGAACAAGACGGTGCCGCGATGTCCCTCGGACGTGTATCTTCGTTCCTCGATATTTACATTGAACGCGACCTGGCTGAAGGAACGCTGACTGAAGAAGCAGCCCAAGAATTGGTTGACCATTTCGTTATGAAGCTGCGCATCGTGAAATTCTTGAGAACGCCAGAGTACAACGAACTGTTCAGCGGTGACCCAACTTGGGTAACGGAATCGATCGGCGGGATGTCCGTAAACGGTCAGACGCTTGTAACGAAGAACAGCTTCCGCTTCCTGCATACGCTGTACAACCTGGGACCGGCTCCAGAACCAAACCTGACTGTGCTCTGGTCGGAGCAACTGCCTGATGCCTTCAAGAAATACTGTGCGAAGGTATCGATTGAAACGAGCTCGATTCAATACGAAAACGACGATCTGATGCGTCCGATTTACGGTGACGATTACGGGATCGCCTGCTGCGTCTCCGCGATGAGAATCGGGAAACAAATGCAATTCTTCGGCGCTCGTGCGAACTTGGCGAAAGCTCTGTTGTACGCGATCAACGGTGGTAAGGATGAAAAATCCGGCGTCCAAGTGGGTCCGGAATATCCAGCGATCACTTCGGAATATCTCGACTATAACGAAGTAATGAAACGCTTCATCCCAATGATGGAATGGTTGGCTAAGCTGTATGTCAACACCCTGAACGTGATCCACTACATGCATGATAAATACTGCTACGAACGGATCGAGATGGCGCTGCACGACCGTGACATTCTTCGTACGATGGCTTGTGGTATCGCCGGCTTGTCCGTGGCAACCGATTCGCTCAGCGCGATCAAATATGCGAAAGTGAAACCGATCCGCAACGAAAACGGCATTGCAGTAGACTTCGAAATCGAAGGCGACTTCCCTTGCTACGGCAACAACGACGACCGCGTTGACCAAATTGCGGTAGAGCTGGTTGAAACGTTCATGAGCATGATCCGCAAGCATAAAACGTATCGTAACTCGCTGCCAACTCAATCGGTGTTGACAATTACGTCGAACGTTGTATATGGTAAGAAAACAGGCAGCACGCCGGACGGACGTAAAGCTGGCGAACCGTTCGCACCAGGGGCGAACCCGATGCACGGCCGCGACAAGAAAGGGGCGTTAGCTTCCCTGAGCTCGGTAGCGAAACTGCCATATGAGCACAGCTTGGACGGCATCTCGAATACGTTCTCGATCGTGCCGAAGGCATTGGGTAAAGAAATCGAAACTCGCCAATCGAACCTTGTATCGATGATGGACGGATACTTCGGCAGCAACGCGCATCACTTGAACGTCAACGTCTTTGACCGTGAACAACTGCTTGACGCTATGGAACATCCGGAGAACTATCCGCAATTAACGATCCGTGTATCGGGGTATGCGGTGAACTTCATCAAGTTGACTCGTGAACAACAATTGGATGTCATCAACCGGACCTTCCACGGCAAAATGTAATAACCTGCTGACTAGCAGCAACAATTGAAGCTGAACGATAAAATGGGGAGTTGGGCTTGGATCGCCTTTCTCCCCATTCCATTATCGGGAGCGATTTAGGGAAAGGGTGACGAAGATGCTTAAAGGTCGCATACATTCATTAGAAACGTTCGGAACCGTAGATGGACCGGGGATTCGTTTCGTCCTCTTTATGCAAGGCTGCTTGTTGCAGTGCCAATATTGCCATAACCCGGACACCTGGAGTTTGACGGAAGGCAAGGAGATGACGGTTGAAGAAGTTTTGGCTGAAATCGAGCCATACTTGAACTACTATCGTACATCGGGCGGCGGGCTGACGGTTTCGGGCGGCGAAGCGACGCTGCAGGCGCCGTTTGTTACGGAATTGTTCCGGGAAGTGAAGCGGCGCTGGAACCTTCATACGACGCTGGATACGAACGGCTATAACGAGGGCGACAAGATCAAAGATTTGCTGGATGTCACCGATTTGGTCCTGTTGGATTTAAAACATATCGACAACGAGAAGCACATCAAGCTGACGGGCAAACCTAACGATCGAATGTTGAAGATGGCTCGCTGGCTGTCGGATCATGATCGGAAAATGTGGATTCGTCACGTATATGTGCCCGGCATCCACAACGATGAACAAGATTTGCTGGAGCTCGGGCGGTTTATCGGCAGCCTGAAGGGGGTAGAGAAGTTCGAAATTCTCCCTTACCACCAAATGGGCGTATACAAATGGCAGGAGCTCGGTTGGGCTTACCCGCTGGAAGGTGTACCTTCGCCCACGGATGAAGAGATCGAACGAGCTTATCGGTTGATTCGCGAAGGCGAGCAGCAAGTAGCAGCCAACTTGTGAAATATATGTCATATACTCTTACACTAAAATCCAATATCTCAATTCCAAACGGTTAAACCTCTCAATATACGTTAGGTTTAACCGTTTTCATTTTGGTTTTTAGAGGATATTATCCCCTGAATAGAAAAATGTCCTCCTTATCAAAGGTGGTGACGCTTTCTATAATGAGGGTGTATCACATAAACGAGTTTGAGGAGGGTCTATCTAACATGAGGAAGAGTTTGGTGCTGCTGCTGTCTCTTGTGTTTGTTGCATCCGCGCTGCTCGCCGGCTGCGGCAAATCCGGCAACAACGGAAACAATGCTGCCCCTGCCCCGTCGAATGAAAGCCAGGGCACGTCAAATGCGGGGACCGAAACGGAAACGAACAACGATCCGTTTGAAATCACGATCCGCCACACCCAGGTTGGGGAATCCAAGAAGTTCCGCCTGGCGATGCTGGAGGACGTCGTTAAGAAGACGGAAGCTGCTGTACCGGGCTTAACGATCAAGCTGGATGCGGTAGACTCCGAAGTGAACCGCAAAGAGAAGCTGCGGGGTGAAATGGCTGCTGGCAAACCGCCGGAAATCTTCGACGTCTTTGGCAGTCCGGATGCCCAACTGTATGCCAAGGAAGGCTTGATGCTGGATTTGACGCCAATCATCGAAGAATTGGGGATCAAAGATAAATTTACGACACTAGATCCGTTTACCCTTGACGGCAAAGTATACGGCTTGCCAATCGGGGGTTCTATCGAAGGGTATTTCTACAATAAAGAGTATTTTGAATCCAAAGGGCTGACGGTACCGAAGACGCTTGGGGAACTGGAGCAAATCGCCGAGAAAATTAAGGCGGACGGCAAAATTCCGTTTGCACAATCCTCGAAGGATGCTTGGATTCCGCTGATGACGACCAATAACCTGTGGTCCTATTATGCCGGTCCGGAGATCACTTATGGCTTCAAGACAGGCGCAACGAAATGGACAGACGAGAATATGGTCAAGGCGATTGCCAAACATCAGGAATGGGTTGAAAAAGGTTACTTTAAGAAAGGCGAGCTCGGCTTTGAATACGCGGATATGAGAAACCAAGTCATTACAGGCGAGGCCATCATGATGATGGACGGCTCCTGGGCGAACTCCGTATTCCGTGATCCGGCTCAAGCTGGCGACATGGTTGGCAAAATCGGCTTCTTCAACATGCCGCCATTAAATGAAGGGGATCCAGTTGTTGTCATGCAGGATGCCAATAACGGTTATGGCTTCTCCAGTGCCGTTGCGGAGGATCCACGCAAGCTGGCAGCCGTTAAGGAATTCATCAAGAACATGTGGACGGAAGAAATGCAGCTGCGCGGCTTGAAAGAAGACGGCGTACTTCCGGCCATGAAGATGGATTTGGAGCAAATGAAGACGGCGTCCGACGACCCGCTGATGCAGGATATTTTTAGAGCGGTAAGTGAAATCGGCACTTCCTTCCCGGCGTTTGACGCGCTCGTGCAAGCGGAAGTGAATACGGCGCTGAGCATGGGCATTCAGCAAATCATCGGCGGCGAAATCGACCCGGCGAAGATGCTGGAGAATGTGCAGGCCGCGCAAGATGCAGCCAATGCTGCGGCGGAATAATTGTGAAATCTCAAGTTTGATCATGAACAAGGGCGTCACCCGCCGGCAGCGGTTCTGGGGACGCCCTTGCTTCCAACTACGGAGGTATAGGCATGAATAAAGCGCTCAGAAGTCCTCTGATTTACAGCTTATTTGTTCTCCCGGCATTGATCTTGTTTGTTGCCTTTTTCATCTATCCGATCTTTAACGCCATCAACAACAGCTTTACCAGCTGGAACGGCATTTCTAAGCATATGACCTATATTGGTTTGGACAATTATGAGATGGCCTTCAAGGATCAAGCATTCTGGAAATCGGTGCGCAACAATGTGTACTTCATTCTGTTCTCCTGTCTGATTCAGGTTCCGCTGATCGTGTTCTTCTCCCTCTTAATCGCAAATGTGAAGAAGCTGAAGGGACTGTATAAGACAGCGGTCTTTATGCCGTCGATCATGTCCACCGCCGTCATCGGGATCTTGTGGGGGTTCATTTATAATCCTGATTTCGGGCTGATGAACCAAGTGCTTGGGATCTTTGGCATTCCTCCGGTGTACTGGCTGTCGGACAAAAATTGGGCCATGCTCTCCATCCTGATTACGAATGCTTGGCAGTGGACCGGATTCTATATCGTAATGGTGCTGGCGGCGATTCTGGCAATCCCGCGTGAACTGGACGAAGCCGCGGCGATTGATGGAGCGAGCGGCATCCAACGGGCGATCCGAATTACCCTTCCGCTGATCATGCCGATCATTAGTGTCGTCGTGATGCTGTCGGTGGCCGGCGCCATGAAAGCGGCCGATATCGTACTAGTTATGACCAAAGGCGGGCCGGCCGGCTCAACGGACGTCATGGCAACGTACATGATCCGCTACGCGATCACCAGCTTCCGTCACGGATTTGGCAACGCCATCGCCGTGCTGATCTTTGCCTTTACGATCATTATTACCGCCTTGTACCAAATCCTGGTCGTTCGACGCACAGAAAGGATTGAATACTGATGAGAGTGCTGAAAAAGTCGATCCCGCATCTGTTCCTGATGGCGTATCTGCTCATCATTTTGTATCCGTTTCTGTTCGTGTTGTTCTCTTCGGTCAAAACCGATAACCAAGCGATCGCTTCCAATCCGTTTGGGTTACCGTCGTCGATTATTTTTGACAATTACATTAATGCTTGGGTGAACGCCAAGATCAGCACGTATTTTTTCAATAGCTTATATATCGGTGTATTATCGGCGTGCTTGTCGATTCTGTTTGCGGCGATGCTGGCCTTTGCCGTGACCCGCATGCGGTTCAACCGGCTCAGTGCGGTCGTATTCCAGCTCATCCTGCTGGGGATGCTGATCCCCAACAACTCGCTGCTGCTGCCGATCTACAGCATGATGCGGAACCTGAACGTTCTCGACACGCACATAGCCTTGATTTTGCCTTATGTGGCGAACGCGATTCCGTTTTCGGTCATTATTCTAGCGGCGTTTATGCGCTCGATCCCGGGTGAAATTGAAGAAGCTGCCGTTATGGACGGATTAGGCTCTGCGGGGGTGTTCTTTCGCGTGATGCTGCCGCTAACGGTGCCGGCAATCGTGACCGTGTTTATCATTAACTTCCTCGGCAACTGGAACGAGTTTTTGCTGGCAAACTATTTCCTGTCCAAGGATGAACTTCGCACGCTCCCGGTTGGGATGGTCGGATTCCGTGATGCGTACAACACCAACTACGCGCAGATGTCAGCTGGCATCGTGTTCAGCGTACTGCCGGTCATGATCATCTATGCAGTGCTTCAAGAAAAAATAATTGAAGGCGTTACGGCTGGCAGCGTTAAAGGTTAGATCGCGGCGTGGTAGAATAGGGTTAGTCTTACCAATTGGGAGCTGCCGCCGATGAATTTGCGCATTAAGCTGTTTACCGCCTTTTTGGGGTTAGTCATCATTCCATTGTTTATATTAGGCATTATCACGTTTTGGATTACGTTTAATTCGATTGAGAAGAAATACAGCCAGCAGGCGGAATATTCGCTGAAGGCCATCGGCTACAGCATTAAGAACGTCTTTCAGGAGATGGATAACGTCACGGATAACGGGATTGCCAAAGGGGTTTTTCAAGCTGCTTTATCCGCCAAGGATCCGGATTCCCAGGATTTGACGGCCACGACCCAGCTGGAGCTGAACGCCAATCAGCGAAATTTCCGTTCTCTGCTGTACAGCCATCCGGCCATTGACTACGCGTTTTTGTACAACATCCATGGAGGCCGGAAATCCAATGTCATCGCGATCTTTAATAAGGAAAATTTCGAGACGCTGCCCTATGAAAAATTCAAGGAGCATCCTTTATATAACGAAGTGATGGCCCTGAACGGCCAGCCGAAATGGATCGCTCCCCACGAATATCCGGAATTAACCGGATCGGACAACGTGTTTACGCAAATCCGCCTAATCAAAGAGCTTAGCAACCTGGAGCGGGTTGGCGTGCTGGTGGTGCAGATCAAGAATTGGGAGTTTGAGAAGATTTTTCAGAACCTGAAGCTGGGCAGTCAGATGCGCGATACCCGGTTTATGCTGGTGAATGACAAAGGACTGATTCTGTACGATTATCATTTGGAGTTGGATGGCCAGCAAATCAAGGCCTATCTGCCAAAGAAATTGAAATGGGAAAGCGACGAGAGGTATCGGAGTTTTAAAGGGAAATTTAACAACCAAGAGAGCGTCATCTCCATTTATAAATTACAGGATTATCCGTGGAGCCTCGTTTCGGTTACATCCTGGAGTTATTTGTCGCAGGAGGTTACGACCTTTGCCAAATGGTTTGTTGCCATTATTTGTGTGTGCTTGCTGACGGCGATGTTATTTAATTTGATCTTTATGAATCGGATCACGGGGACCATCGGTGTGATTGTCCGATTCATGCGCAAGGTGGAGAGCGGCGACCTGAAAGCTCGGGTAGACGAGAAGGGCGACGATGAGCTGCTTCTGCTGCAGAAGGGCTTCAACAACCAGATGGATAAAATCAATGAGCTGTTTGAGCAAGTGAAACGGGAGCAACGGCTGAAGGCCAATGCCGAGCTGCGCGTGTTGCAGGCTCAGATTAAGCCGCATTTCTTATTTAATACGTTGGAATCGATTAACGTGCTTGCCGTCCAAAACGAAGGGCGCAAGGTCAGCGAAATGGTGCTACGGCTGGCGAATATTTTACGGATTAGCATTCAAGACAAAGAAGAGATCAAGCTCAGCCTTGAAATCGAGCATTTGCGCAGCTATTTGGAAATTCAGAAGTTCCGATTCGAGGAGTTGTTCGAATATTCGATCGATATTCCGGACGAAATGATGAACTGCCTGCTGTTGAAGCTTACGCTGCAGCCGCTTGTGGAGAACAGTATTCAGCACGGGTTTGAGGGCATCGATTATAAAGGCAGGATCGCGGTCACGGGGAAAATGGAGGAAGATCGCATTCTGCTGCGGGTTGAAGATAACGGAATTGGGATGACCAATGAGCAGTTGGCGAAGATTCAATATGCGGATTTAGACGATCCGGCATATCGGTCCTTGACACCCTACCCGAACCATGAACGTCGGGGCTTGGGACTTCGCAGCGTGTCGGATCGGCTGAGATTTCAGTATGGCAGCAGGTACGGATTATTTATTTGCTCGCAGCCCGGGTACGGGACGACGATTCAGTGTGTGATACCAAGATATGAGGCGGGTGTTCACGATGAAGTTAAAAGCGTTGCTGGTTGACGACGAAATTCATATACTCACGAACTTGTCGAAGGTTTTGCCTTGGGAGGAAATGGGGTTTGAAGTTGTTTTGTTGGCCAAGAACGGCAAGGAAGCGTTAGAGATCGCTTCAAAGCATCGTCCCGACTTGATCTTAAGCGATATCCGCATGCCAGTGATGGATGGCATTCAACTGCTGCAGGAGCTGCGGGAGCGGGAGATCCCTTGCGAAATTTTGTTGTTGACCGGGTATCAGGAATTTGAATATGCTCGAACTGCAATACGTTACGGCGTGAAGGATTACATTTGCAAACCAATCAACTATTTTGAGCTGGAGGAGACGGTTCGAGGGATTGCAAAGCAGATTCGCGAGAAGCGCAAAAACCTGAACAAGGAGCAGCGGCTGAACCAGGTGGTTGATCTAGCCAATGAAAACTTCCTCTTACATTCCTTGCTCGGACAAGAGACGGATGCGGAAGGGCTGTTGTGGGATGACGAGGATGGAAGTAAAGAGCAACGACGTTACGCCATGATGCTCTTGGATTTGGAAGGTTATTCACACCGATCGATTGCCTGGACGCTCCATGAACGAAAAGCGTGGAATCTGCACATCAAGCATGCGTTGAAGGATGTATTTGGCGAAGTATTACCCGGCTTAACCGTGCTGCAGATCCGGGAAGGAGAATGGTGCCTTGTGTTTCCATCCCCTTCAGGGGATCGGACCGTTGACGAGCAGGCGTTGATGCCGGGCTTTGAGCGGATCCGACAGCTCATTCGCAGCAAGGAGGAGCTTCCTGTTCGGATGTGCATGGCGGCAGGGCCTCATGGTTTGCAGGAAATATCGCTGGTGTACCATCGCTTGCAGCATCGGTTGATTTTGGGAGCGGCGCAGGAAGGTTTCGTGAAGGCGGATGCGCTGCCAACGGACGATTTTGCTCCGGATCAGGACGCGATGGAAGTGCAATGGGGCTGGATCGAGCAGCTGGGAACCGGATTGCGCAATGGGAGCGGCGAGGTCTTGGAACGCATTGCCGGGGAATTGAAATCGTATATCGGAGGTCTGGATGAACGGCAGGCGTGTGCGGCGGAGAAGCTGATGCACTATTTGCTAATCCATTTGCTGCGTGAAATGCGCGAGCTGCAGATGCTCCCAGGGGAACAGGAAGAAGGGTTATGGAAGCGGCTGCGGGAGCCGATGAGTTTGAAGGAGCTGCTGTCCATAATCGTTTCGCTCATCGAGCATGCGCGCAGCTCCCTGTCCGCGAAGAAGTCCTCGGAACTGCTGATGATGTCTGCACAAAATTATATCCAGAACCATCTCGGCCGTGACTTTGGAATTGAAGACATTGCCGACTATCTGGGCATTAGCAGCAGTTACTTTTGCTTGCTCTTTAAGAATCATTTTGGCGAAACATTTGTTGAGTATTTGACCAAACAGCGAATGGAAATGGCGAAATGCCTGTTGCGGACCAGTGAACGTTCGATCGCTCAAATCGGCAACTCCATCGGTTATCAGGAACGGCGATATTTCACAAAGGTCTTTCAGAAGTACACCGGCATGACGCCGTCGGATTACCGACAGAAGGAATCAAACGTATCTTAAAACGAAATGGAGAATTCAACAAGGAGGACGGCTCGTGGACTTAACCGCATGGACGTTAGAGGAGAAAGTCGGGCAGTTATTTATTTGTGGATTCCATAGCTTGGTGCCGGACGAACAGATTCGGACGCTGGTGCAGCAGTACCATGTGGGCGGCGTCGTATATTTCCGCCGGAACATTGCTTCAGTGGAGCAGCTCGCTGAGCTGTCGCGGAGCTTGCAAAGCTTGCCGCGCAGCAAACCGGAGCTTCCGCTGTTTATCTCGATCGATCAGGAAGGCGGGATGGTCGCTCGGCTGGATCATGAAGGGATGAGCCGGATTCCCGGCAATATGGCGCTTGGGGCGGCGAATGACCCTGCTCTCACGGAGGAAGTGGCGCGGCTTGCAGCCAAGGAGATGCTGCAGCTCGGCATCAACTTCAACTTTGCGCCGTGCGTCGACGTCAATAACAATCCGGCCAATCCCGTGATCGGCGTCCGCTCGTTTGGGGAGCGGCCGGACCAGGTGGCCGTGCATGGCGCCGCGGCGGTTCGCGGCTATCAAGCCGAAGGCGTGATCGCGACGGCGAAGCACTTCCCCGGCCACGGGGATACAGCCGTGGATTCCCACCGCGGCTTAGCCAGCGTCCCGCACGGGAAGGAGCGGCTGTACCAGGTTGAGCTGGTCCCGTTCCGGGAGGCGATTGCCGAGGGCGTGGATGCGATCATGACGGCGCATGTGATCTTTCCGGCGTTTGAGCCGGAAGGGACGCCAGCCACATTGTCGCATCGGGTGCTGACCGGCTTGCTGCGAGAGGAGCTGGGCTACGGCGGGCTGATCGTCACCGATTGCCTGGAGATGCAGGCTATCGCGGGACATTATGGCATCGCCGAGGGTGCGGTGCAAGCGATTGAAGCCGGCGCGGACCTCGTGCTCGTGAGCCATACGCTGGCTGAACAGCGTGCGGCGATCGAGCGGGTGGCCGAAGCGGTGCGCAGCGGCCGGATCAGCGAGGCGCGCCTTGACCGCTCGCTCGAGCGCATCTTGGCGCTCAAGGCGAAGCGGATCGGCAGTGCGGCGCAGGCGGCAGCCGCTGCAACCGCGACGACAGCGCCGCTGACGCCGGAGGCGGAGAGCGCTGCGCTGCTGCGCCGAGCGGCTGAGCGCAGCGTGACGCTCGTGAAGGGAGCGGTCCGCTTGCCGCTCAAGAGCGACCAGCCGGTGCTGGTCGTCTGGCCGGAGCTGCGGCACCGCACCGAGGTCGATGAGCCAGCGGTGCATCAATATACGCTGGCGGACGCGCTGCGGCCGCTTCATGCTCAGGTGAGCATGACGGTCATTGGCACACAGCCCAGCGAAGAAGAGATTGCCGCGGTGCTGGAACAAAGTGAAGAGGTCGACCAAATCGTTGTGGCGACCTACACAGCGGTGGGAGAGATTCCTGAAGGCCAGCAGAAGCTCGTCCAGCGCCTTCAGCAGCTCCCGGGCAAACGTCTGATCGTCATATCTACGCGAAATCCTTATGACTTGAACGCCTTTCCTGAGATTGAGACCTATCTTTGCTTATATGAAAATCGTCCGTTTTCGTTGGATGCCGCAGCCAAGGTGCTGGTCGGTGAGCTGCAGCCGCAGGGAGTATTGCCCGTCAGCTTAAATCAGGATTAGTCCATCTTCTCATAGAAACGTCCGGGAGTGATTTCCGGGCGTTTTTTAAGATATCAGAAAGTATAAACTTCGGGGCATTGGCATCCTGATATCGCAAGAAAAACTTCCGCTAAACGCGGTCTGTCTACTTTGAATGTACGTCGACAGACGTTTTTCTTAACATTATAGAATTTATAAAATTTCGGGGTGGGAGAGGCCTTCCGCCTCGTTTTTGTTTTTGGTAAGGTAAACGTATGGAGACGAACATTTTGAAGCGAATCTTCTTTGACGAGCATAGACACTGGGAGCGATTTGTTGCGAAGCATAAGGACAAGCTTCGATCCAACGTGATCAAGGAAGTGGAGAAATTCCGGAAATGCGGAGATCCAAGGAATGGCTTTAAGCTAATGGTGTGCGAAGGCTGCCACGACCTACGGCTCGTTCCGTATCGTTGTAAAGGAAGATTCTGTACGACCTGTTCATGCGGAGAAACAGAGGAATGGGCACGTCTCCTGGAACAAGATGTATTCCAAGTCAACCACCGCCATGTCGTCTTCACGATCGACGAAGGATTACGGGAAATCTTTCTGCTCCATCGGGCAAAATTACTCAAAGAATTTATGGATGAAGCGGTACGCTTAGTCAAAGAACATTTTGAGAAGAAACATAAGGTAACTCCCGGAATCGTAGCTGGGTTGCATACGTTTGGGGCACGGCTTAACTTCAATCCTCATGTACATATGCTCGTAACGATGGGAGGAATGAAGAAGACCGGGGAGTGGAAAACATACGATTTTATTCCGTTCGAGATGCTGCGTAAGCAATGGCAGACGGTTGTTTTGAAGCTGATTCGTCGAAAGTTAAGTGAACAAGAGAAAAAGCAAGTGCAGTCCCGTTTGCAAAAAGCTTACTGCGAGAACGGAGAAGGCTTTT
>NZ_JAWDJI010000210.1:0-21481 GCF_032465655.1 Paenibacillus sp. 3LSP
GTAAATCGGTTGCGTCTGCGCTTCCGATCTCTGGCCCCACTCCGTATCTACTAGCTAGTCCGAGATACATTAAATCCGCCAAGTGCGCAGAAACGTCGGTACTGAGTTGATCAAATTCGCTCCGAGATACAACTTTGATCCAAGCGCCATTCCAACTATTGTTCACGGTCGAGCTTCGCTCATACATTGCTTCAATGCCAGAGGCTGTAGAGAACGTGACTCGCTGAACGATACTGTATTGATCGTCATTAGCTTTCGCCGTCTGTACAAGCGTCGTCTGTCCGCTTCCTGAGTGCCCAATCGCTGTTTTCCATGGGGCTGAAGCCTCGAGCGTAAGGCTGAACAAGCTCAGTCCGATCGGATACAGCGCAGGCAAATCATCAACAAGCCGTGGCTCTATTTTATTGATCGTTGCTGTTGAGATACCGTTGATCCTCGTCTCATGATCAGAAACATTATGCTGTAGGGCTGAAATGTCCTGTGCGGTCAAATACCGGGCGATCCGTGTGCCAGCGTTCCACCCTTTCGGTGATGTACCATCATATCCCCTGATCACCCCAGAGAGCTCATTCCCGTTCTTAGTTGCGTAATAAATCGTTTCTGCTAATTCATCAAGTCCAATCGTGGCGACATTCGGAGCAGCCGGCAAAAGATTGCCAGCCACCACCATAACAGTGGTATCCGTACTCGAAATATCCGCGGCCAATTCCGTTACAGGACTGTTTGACTGCGGCGGAAACATTGATACTTGCGCCAATTACAGTACCCCCCTTCTACTGATTGAAGCGAACAATCGTTAAGTCTTTCGGAAACTTTGGACGGTCCCCGCTCTGGATTGTCCGTGGATTTGGCACCGCCGTTGACCACAGTAAATTGCCACCGGTTGCCGCTGTCCTAAGAGCCACGTGAGATACAAGCCCCCAATCGGCTGTAGCGATTGGAAATTCGATATCTGCAGTGTTCTTGGACGTCTGCTTTCCTGCCTCCACTACAGGCGCCGAAAACGTGATTGGCTGCCGAGCGTATCCACCTCCACTGACTTCCGTTCCCGTGTCAGCCGAAGTCGGATCGCTCGTGTAAAGAGCAAGGTAAATCTCATCCGGTGGATCGAAAGGGATGCCGCGGAGCGCAGCGTTCAGCAGCTGCTCCGAGAGCCAGTTAGATATTTGCATGGCCATGTGATCAACTCCTATTTTTCATATTCGTTCGTTATTTTGAAGCTCTGCAGCGTAGTCGTGCCTGTATTCGTCAATACGATCACCGGGCTTGCCCGCTCATCGCCGGCAGACTCGATGGAGATTACCTGCGGGGATTGAGTGATGGTCAATTCAGTAATCCGCTCGTCGCTCTCCGGAAATGGGTCGTACATTTTGAGCGGAATATCAATCACCCGGTTCCCCGTCGACTCATCCCAACTCATCGTGCCGCGATATTCGGCGAAATAGTGCTTACCTGGGCGGTCCGAAAAGACAAGATCGAGTCGGCCCCGGCGGGTGTTAAACTTCCGCATCAGTAGTCCAACGGTCGTGTCATAATCGCCGGCAATAAAAAAAGCCAGGCCGATAGGCCGGGCTCCATAGGTGCTCCCAAAATCAATTTCTCCATCCCGCTCGGCGATCTCTACGGTGTTCTCGATCGCCTCCGGCAGCCCTGGAATGCTCCGCCGGACCAAGATAGCATCGGTGACTTCGGAGATCCACTCACCGTTTACCGATACATCGATGTCCTCCATCTACTTCCCACCTCCCGTCGTAGCCAATCTGCGCGCCGCTCGCTCACGCTCCGTATAGAGGATTTCGGCATCCGTCTGGTCGGAGACCTCGACCGTTCCAATGGACATGTCGAAGGTATTATGAATAATCTGCTGCGGTACCGGCGCCGGAGAACGATCGGCAGGCAGTGTCCTCGGGGCATCCAGCATCCGAAAGAGATTTGCCTGTTGCTCAGGATTCAAATAGATTTCCCCGCCATGTGCGACGATAGGCACCGGAGCGCCTACCGGTCCGGGAATCACGCCGCCAACATCGTAACTAGGCAAACGATCCAGTTTACCGGTATCCTTCTCGATCCCATACTTCCTACGAATTTCCTCATTGCGGGCGGTAAGCCGGGCCATTTCCTCCTTATCCCCGCGTGCCTTGGCAGCGTCCCACGCATCCTTGTTGGCGTTGTACTCTGCAAGGTCAAGATCTGCCTGCGAGAAGGATGTTCCGGCGCCGTATGACCCTCCGGATGAAACAGAGGATGAAAGGGAGGTAATCTCAGCCATGCGGCTTCGATACTCACTGACGAATCGATCTAGGTCGGAGAGGATCTGATCATTGGCTTCCTTATTTGCCGAGATCCGGAACTCCTTAATGGCCGTCTCAATAAATTCGACGTCGTCCTGATGCTCTTCCAAGGCTTCGGTCAGGGCGTCATATCTGGCCTCGGTAAGGCGCTTCTCCTCGTCAAACGCCTTCTCCTTCTCGTCTTTCTCGTCCTCCAGTTTCTGCTTCTGATCTTCCAGGTCGCGCTTCCGAAGCTCCCGGCTATGCTCGAGCTGCATCCTTTCGATCTCAGCCGTAATTTCCGCCAGTTCCTTGCGTCCTTCCGGAGATACAGCTGTACTGAGCAACGCTTGACGAGCTTTTTTCTCGGCAAGTTGCGTCTCGTAGTCCGCGTCAGCGTTGAGCTCTTCTTCCTTCTTCAGCAGTTCATCAATGGCCGCGATCTTCTCGTTCTGAGCATCCAGGTATTCCTTTTTACGTTGATCTATTGCGTCCAGCTCAGCGTCTCTTGCCTTTTTGATCGCCTTGAGCTCCGATTTGAGGAGATCATCATTTTGCTTTTGATACTCCTTAATGCGTTCCTCCCGGTTCTTCGCTGCCTCCTTTTCGGCCTCCTCCTGCAGCTTGATTAGCTCCTTACGCGCCCGGTAAAGCTCATCATCGGCCTGCTTGTAATATTCGCTATCCTTGGCGTAGCGGTCCCGCACCCGGGTCCAAGCATCGATCTTCATCTGCGCGATCTCAATCTCCGTTTTCCCGGACTCCTCCATTCGTCGCTCCTCGCGATCGATCCATTCCTTAGAAAAATCGTATCGGGACTTGACGCTATCCTCCTGCAACCGCTTGATCTGCAGGTTCATTTGGCGCTCGTCCTCTACGGACTCCTTGAGATGCTTCTGGTGCTGCTTACGCACCTTCTCGTAAGCCTTGATCTGCTGTTCTGCTGTCCAGTCGTACATCTCGGCCTGATATTGCACCGTGGCGATCGCGTCGTCGTAGGCTTTTTCTCGCTGTTCCCGTGCTAATTCAGCGGCTGACTTTCCGCTTTTTTTCCTTTTTTGCGAACTGTTCGAGTCATCAAATAATGCACCGCTTCCTCTGCCACCAACCGAAGGAATATTCCCGCTGCTCAACTTAGCGCGCCGTTCCCGGATTTCATTCAATGATGCTTGTAATTGATTCTGTTCCGAATAAAGCTCGGATCCCTTATCTTTGTTACGCATATATAACTTTTCAGCGTTCAACGAATTAACTGTGTTTTCAGCAGCAATAACATCCAATAATGTTTCCATTAATTGCTCGTAGTTTTTGATCTGTGACTCAACCGACTTTTTCTGTTCTTCTGTCGTCCGCTGTAAAGATTCAAGTCTTTGATTTTCATAGGACAAAGTCGCGTCAAGCATGGTTCGTTCAGTTGCAATCTGCTCTTCAGCAAGATTAATATTTTCTATTCGGAGATTACCTTCGCTATCCATTAAAGCGTGAAGATCTGGATAAGCTGACATCAGTGTTTCCGTAGCTGTTTCCAACTCCTGCTTTTGGGCAATGTCGAGCGACTGTAGCTCAGACAATCGCTTATAGGTCTGAAGTGCTGCTTCAAGTGATTTTAGCCGATCGTTATTCGCCGCAGCCACACGAAAAGTTGCATCTTGTTCTTCAAGGAGTGCGTTGACCGCGCCCTTACTGGCATCTTTTAATCTCTCGACAGCCTCAGCAGCCTTTTCTGGGGTCTCGAAATCCATACCACGAAGCTCATCATCAATCCTTCCAATTGCCTCCTGAGCTTCTTTAAGTTGGTTTAGTACTTCCCGATCCAATGGTTCGATTGGTTTTCTTTCACGGGGGGCTCCAGAAAGATCTGGGAGTTTGGCTCGGAGTTCATCCATTTTCTGTTGAAGTCGTTGGCGTTCTTCAAGAAGCTTTTCTATTTCCTCAATGTCTGCGCGCGCGTTCTTCAGATCATTAGAAGTCCATTTTAACGATTCGCTCAATTTCAAATTTAGTTCTTCTTGGCTATTAGCAAGCCGTAATACTGCCCCTGATGCCTTATCTGCGGCAAGGCCATACGCGGTGATTCCAGCAGCAACCGCACCAACCAATGTTAGGATGACACCAATGCCACCCATGGAAGTATTTAGCACTAGGAAGGCTGCAGATAAAGCCCCGACCACCGCAATGAATGCGGTAAATGCTACAGTAGCCGCGCCGATCCCGGCCACAACTTCCTTGTTCTCACTTGACCACGAGGTGAAACTCTTTACCAACGGGATGATCTCTTCCATGACTTGCTCCAGTACGGGCAAAAATGCCTCTCCGAGCTCCTGACGTGCCATCTGCATGGTCTGGTTGAAGGTCGCCTGCGTCCCGGTGTATCCAGTCATTGCAGAGTCAGCATTTCCTGCAAACACGGCAGACTCCTGCAAAATACCGTTATAGGCTGCTTGAATCTTACCTGCTTCCGTAAGCTTGGAGGATGTAGTTCCGATCGATTTTGCAAATCGATCGTACATCACGGATAAGTTTGTTGTTATCCCGGCTGCATCCGTCAAATTGGAATTGCCGGATTTAATCCCCTCGGCCACTTGTTTGATCGCTTCTTCCCAGCTGAGATGGGCTTGTCTGTTATATGCCGCGGCATCAGCCGTTGCCGTGATAATCTTTTCCGTTTCTTCAAGAGTAAGGTTCATGGTCAGATACGTTTTTACTGTGTCCGCCAGAACCCCCTTGTTAAGCCCCCAGCGATCTGCCAATCTTTCCGCTAAATCAATGGCAGCCGCAGAATCAACGTTATATTTTTCGGAAACAGTTGAAAGACCACGGTATGAATTGGCTAAGTTGTTCGTTTCTTCAGCTAACGACTTTGTAACATTGACCAACTTCGCAGTCGTAGCTCCAGCTCCCAGTGCTGCTAAACCTGATGCGATTCCGCTAATTCCTTGCTTGGTTTTTTGGGCTTCCTGCTCAGTTTCACGAAGTTCTTTTGTGATTTTTTCAATCTGTTTGCTGTCGACTCCAAGTCTTCTAAGAGCTTCACTCAATTGGTCCAGCTGGCGATCGAGTTTCGTTGGATCGGTTTCATCTAAATGCTTCTTTATGGTTTTGATTTGATCCGCGTTAAGCCCAATCTCTTTCAGAGCATCATCGAGAGCGCTCATTTGGGACGCCGCCTGTTGTCCGCCCTGGCCGGCTTGATTCATTGCATCTTCTAACGCAAAAATCTTCTGTGCTGTTTGGTCTGATGTTTGAGTCAATTTAATTAGAGAAGCTTCGGTCTTCAATATCTGATCTAGGAGCTTGTTTTTCTGGGCTTCGTTAAAAGTATTGGCATACGCTTCTTTTAATCCAGCAAGTTTTTGTCTCTGGAGATCAGCACGGCTATTAATATTGTCTAATGTAGCCGAAAGTGTTTCTATTTGTTTTTTTGCTGCACCCACATCTAAAATGGCCTTACTAAGCCCTCTGATTGAAGTAGTCGTTTTGACGCCCACATCTCCAACCTTGGCCAAGTCTGCAGTCACTGCAGCCATTTCGCTTTGTCCTGTCGCACCTGCTTGTCTTAGCTCTTCCTCAAGCTTAGAAATTCTAGCCTGTGCATCTGAGGCTGCACTGACCATCTCAATAAGAGATTTTTCAACTGTTGACACTTGCTTGCTTTCGGCCCCCATTTTCTTCAGCTCATTAACAATATCTGCGAGGCCCTGCTCCACCTTGCTCGTGTCCAGACGCTTGATCTGTTCCTCAATCTTCTTCAATTGCTCAGTATTTAAACCAATCTGTTTGAGAATCCCATTGAGCGGGTCTAAATCCTTGCTTGTTTTTTTAGCCTGCTCTCCAAGATCGCTGAAGTCTTTCTTTACATTTCTTATTTCGGCCTTAATCTCCTGCGCTTCCGCCGTGAGTCTCGCTCTCAATTCGCCAATTTCCGTAGCCATGTTTTCACCGTCCTTTCAGCCGCAGTTTCAATGCTTCGTACTGCTCTTGGGCCGACTTCGGCGGCGGCGCCGGTGGTTTAGGCAGTACAGATGTGTACCGATCAATGATCGATTGCCGGGCTTCCTTGTCCGGGTTGTGTGGGAATGCCACGATATCGATCCGCTCCAACATCTCTGATGCCCGGGCTTGGTCCTTCAGCATGAGCAGCTCTGGCAAATCAATAAAGTAATACTCGTTTTCAATTTCGTGTTGTGTCTTGCCGAGAACAACACAGCACCGAAGCACAAACTCGTCGTGCGTTATTGCTCGCCGGCCCGATTCATCCGTTTGACTATGCTCTGAACGAACTGCTGTGCCACCGGAGGAATCAGGCCGCCTAAGTTTTTTAGGGCTTCGTTCATGTCATTCTTCTCCCAGGTGAGACGGAGGAACTCGGTGCATTCTGAGAATGCCGCATGCTCGTCCAGATAATCTATCGGGATATCGCTAAGCAGCGAGGTCAATTCGTAAATCTCATCTATGGAAACGTCTGCGGCGGCCACGATGAACACCGCGCGGTCTTTTTCAGGAGTCAGGAAAAGCTTAACGAGATAGTCGCCGATCGAGCCGATGTGATCGGTCAGTTTCTTCAAACGGCTCCGGGTCAGCTTTGGAATCTGTACCCGCTTTGAGCCGAGCATTACAATGTCTTTTTTACCGAAGTTGAACATCTTCGATCATTCCTCTCAAGGAAAATAGGAAAAAGGAGAAGGCGTGTGCCTTCCCCTTTGCTTAGATATTCGAATAATTAGGCCGTAACGGAGATGTCTCCCCAAGTGTATAGGAGGCCTTTCGGCGTCGCCGACAAAGACGGATAGGCCATGGCCGAGATCGTCATCCGGCGGTTGTTATCGAGTACGTACGCTGCGTTCATGTCAAACTTAATGCCTACCGATTCGATATAAATGTACTGGTCCGGGTCAGAGATGCCCAGCGGCATGATGACGGCTCGCTTACGCGGCAACTCCTTCCCAGCCAAGCCGGTCACTTGGTATTTGACCTTAGTGGGATCGGTAGCGTTCTGGACTTTCAGCGCATTTGGGTTGTATTTCAGAACCTTCTCAAAGTCCATATCCGGCGTTTCAAAGTTGATCGCCCCGGTCGTTCCGGTAGAAATGGACTTGACCGGCGCGGTTCCCGTTTGGTCCGTTGTCGGTTCGAAATACGTTGTCGTTGTGGTAAACGTTATGCCCCCTTGGGTAAGGTCGATGGTGATGGCATCAGCTTCTTCATCACCGTTCTCATCGATCCCCCAGACAAAAATACCAGGGCCAGCATAGATTTTTTCCACATCACTCATGGATTTGCATCCTCCTTCACATAAAAAACGAAATTGGTCGAAAACACGGGTCTATCCTTATCATCCAAACCGAGAGATATTGGGGCCGGCTGCGAGGCCGTACTGGAGATTACCCAAGCTGTTCCGGCCTGATAGTTCGCCCGGCGGTGCAGATGCTTAATGAGTTGGTTCCCCAACGCCTCGGTCTCAGTCATATTGGCCGGTAGTGTCTTATAGGACTTCCCTTTGATGATGACCTGGAATGTTGGCCGTTTGGTCGGCACGTACTCATGAGGCGCGAATCCGCCCGTCCCAAAGACGAAGAGACAAGGAAGCTTGCTCTCCGGGATGTCAGCCGGGAGGAAGTTGGGGTCCGGATAAACAGTGAAGCCCGCGCCGGTAAGGTAGGTAATCAGATCGCTTGCAAGCACGACATCATCCCTCCAATATTTTCGAGAGCTCCTCGAGAATAAGCCTTTCGTTCATCTTCAAAGCGTTCTCCAGGAACTTTTTTCCCGGCATGTAACCGTTATACGGCCCCTTACTGATTGTCTTTTCACCCGGAGTCAGCTGCACCAGTTTGCCGTCCTTCGTCTTACGGAACCCCTCATGCTGCACGACTGCATAGTCGTCTACCTCCGGGCTTGTACCGAGGTCGATATACATTCCAGCAATGGTCCGCTTGACATCGCCAATGACCAAAGCGGACTCCAGATCACCAGAATCTATTGGAGCTAGTTTTTTTGCATCAGCAATGACCTTCAGGGCTAACCTGGTAAGTGTTTCATCTATACGCCGATCCAAATCTCTCTCCAGCCTATCCAGACGATCAATAGCCGCTTCGATCCCCTCAAGGCTAAAGCTAAATATTTTGCGGTCTGCCATAGACAACGACCTCCTTCACATCATCGGTGCCGAGGTATTTCCGAACCTCGATATGGGCGATGTCGCATCGGATCTTCACGCCGACGGCATTGACGTACTCGATATAATCGTCGAAGCCCACCGTGTTGACTCCCTCAAGGTAGATCGTATACGCGATCTGAACTTCCTCACCGCGGCCATTGCGGATGAGACGCTGCTCCTCGACAACCTTTGCCGATTTTTCGGTAGGCGTGGGCGACAGCGGGCGGCCCCAATCATCCACCTCTGAGTGCCAATGCACCACTTTGGCTGGATAACCAAAGAGACTCATATGAGACACCCACCAAACTGCTGCTGAGCCGCCTGTTCGGCCTCTTCTGCCGCGATCTCATCAGCCGTAGGGCCGAGCAGCTCCCGCACGTCCGGAGCCACAGCGGGCCGTTCTCCGTCTTTGTAGGAGACGGATTCACCGTTGTCCGTGATCGTTTTGACGTTATGCTTCAGGTACTTGAGTGCCGGATCGATGCCCTGCAGCTCCCAGACCGCCTGAAATGCAACGATCGATACGGCCATCGGGTTAATTTCCGGGTACCAGCGGGCGAGATTCCGCTCCGCTTGCACGATGGCCACGGTTTGCTTTTGCTCGCTCGACCGGTCCCATGCCTCGGTATCTAACAGATTGGCCGCGATCCAATCTGCTACTTCCTGACGATCCACTAGCACTCACCTACTTTTGCTCGGCAGCAGCGATCTCCGTAGCCAGCGTTTCGGCGTCCTTCTCGTCTGCTCCCTCGATACCAAGCTCGGCAGCCTTTTTCCGGAGTGCTTTCAGTTGCTTCTCAGCTTCCTTCTTCGCTTTCTCCTCTGCCTTTTTGCGCTCGGCTTCCTCCGCCTCAACTTTTGCTCTGGCGGCTGCAGCTTCTTCAGCGGCAATCTGTTCCGGCGTCTTCTCGATTTTGATGCCGGCGCTGATCTTGACGATACGCTCGCCCTCTGCTTCATCAACATTCTTGATGACATCGTTCGGTCCATACCATCTACCGCCGTATTTAACGGTGCCAGTTACCTTAATATCCACGTTTACCACCCTTTCAAAAATGATAAGCGCCCCGAAGGGCGCCTTTGTTAGATAACCGTTGCCGAAATGACGCTATCGGCGTAAGGGAATACCGGGAACGCCAGGTTGACGCCCACCGTGCGCACGCGCAGCGGATGCCGGCTAGCAACGTCGCGGAAGACAAAGATGCCATTGTCCCCGGAGCCCACGCTGTCATAACCGCCCATCAGCTCCTCTGTCGTCGTGGCCCAGAGGTAGTTGCCCAGCGGATCAGACGGTAGCATCACGAAGCGATCGGCTGGCGCCATTCGGACGTTTGTGATCGACAGCTTACCGTTCGAAAGAGCATCGTTTTCGACGCGCGCCTGCGTATCATAGGCCACGATGCGAGGCAGACCCAACGAATCGGTCACAGCGTCCAGCTGCGCCTTCGTAAGCTGAGGAGGATTTGCGCTGCCGGATGGATCACCGTGGTATGCAATTCTTACGGACTTATTTTGCAGCAGGTAGGCAATGATTTTTTGCGTGGTAAATGCCCGCGTCAGTTTTACACCACGGTCAGCCTGATATTCATACCAGGTCTGCATATCCTCAAGCGGCTTCGAATTTGCCGTGTCAGACCATTTATCCGTACCGGTCAGTACCGGCTTTTGATCTGCAGTATAGCCATAATCAACGGAGAGTCTCACATCTCCCTCGGCGTAGGACACGGTTCCAGTCGATACGGCTTGCATGGCGATCCACTCACGCCGCGCTCGGATGGAGTCGACAGCGTACTTGGCATCGTCAAGCTGCTCCCGGATGATGGTTTGAATCTCTTGCTGCCGGAGGCCTTGGTTACGACCAGCGATCAGGAGCAGACGGATCAATTTTTCATCCATCCAACGGCCGCGCTGGATCTTCGGGATTTCCACCCGATCGCCCTTCACGCCCTCACGGGATCCGTACCGGGTCTCGGTGCCGAGTTCTGCGATTTGCGCCATGACCGGCAGGCGAGACGTGGATTTAATCACGTCGACCGTGAGCTCATCCGTCTGACGAGGCGGGAACAGCAAGTTTTGCCAGTAGTCATTCGGAACCGTGAGGTTTGACGCATAGGTCAGCAGTTCTTCACCGGACAATGCGTCTTCCAGCATGCTGATTTCGTCCGCGCCATCGGCAAAGGTTTGGAGGTTCAGCTTATAACGAAACTTTTGGATAGGCATGATATCGTATCAGTCCTTTCAGTATTGTTTTATTGATGATCAGGCAAAAGTAATGCCGGGCATCTTGCCCTTGAGCGTAGCATCGACGGTGACTGGGATACGTGCAGAGATGACCTTAGCGATTTCGTAACCGCCAACAACATGATCGCCGTCCTTGACGTTTACCGTGCGCTTAAGGAGTACCGAAGGGTTCTCGCTACCATCAGTGCCAGACGGGTTGTAAGGTACGTATTTGCCATTTGCCAACTTCGCCATCGGCATACCCTTCTTGATGATCTTATTTCCATCGCTGTCAGCAGTGACGGCGGACGAATCAATGGTGATCCCATTGGTCACTTCGCGGACAACTTCGAGTGATGCCAGGATTTCATAATCATCCTGGACTTCAAAACGCGGTTTCGGTTGCAAACGCATGATTCAATTCCTCCTTATTTGCGGCCCCACGGGTCATTTGTAGACACGACATGAGTACCTTCTTTTTTGGCCAGCTCGGCCATGCGTTCCAGTGCCTTTTTCTTGGCTTCAGGGGAGCTGCCACCGCGTACATCAGCCCCAAAAGAGCCACCGCTCGGTTTGCCTTTAAGCAGATGGGGCTTCTTCTTGGCTAACGCTTCGAGCGCTTCTTTCACGCCCTCCAACTCGCCCTTGTTGTTTTCCTTGACAGCGGACAGATCGGCGAGCGCGCGGGCATCTTCCCAGTCGGCAAACCCGAGTTCATTTGCCACAACCTTTACCTCGGCGTTCAACAAGCGGTTGAAGATTTTCTGATTTTGCTCCTTCTCCCGCTCCTTGATCTTTTCATCGACCAACTTGTCGATGTCTGCGGGGTCAAGTTTCCCGTCGTCGTTCTTGTCGCTTCCCTTGTCCTTTTTCAGAGCTGCTTGCATGGCTTCCACGGAGTCAAAGCCCATTTCCTTAGCGAGAGCCTTTTGAGCCGCCTTCTCAGCTCGTGCGACACGCGCTTGGACATGTTGATCTAGCTCTGCCTGAGTAAATATTTTCTCCCCTCCGCCGGCGCCAGCGCCGTTACCGTTGTCACCACCGCCATTTCCGCCATCTCCACCTTCGCCGCCTTCAGCGAAGGTTTGCAGATTCAACTTCAAGGGAAACCGTCTTGCGATATATTCTTTCATGATTTTTACCTCCTGTTTTAAGCCCGGGTAGGCTATTACCTCGATCGCAGTTTTACGTCATACAACGGTTAGGACATAAGAAAAAGCCGCTCCAGCGAGCGACTTCATTAAATGTTGGCAAAATAAAAACCACCTTCGCATATTAGCGAAGATGGTTCATGGTGCCGCCCAGATCACTTCGACGACTTCGTCATATTTTACTGTAACTAAATCCGGTACCGCTCCGGATATCTCCACTTCAAAGCCCGGCGGCTCATCATAAACTTCAACGATCGTACCCTCTCGCCCGTCTTTCAAACGAACGATATCAAACAGCTTAGCTTTAATCCTTGACATATATGCTCGTCAACCTCGCTTTCCCATCCTTCACCATCCAAGCCGTTAAAACATTTGCTATCTTCCCGTTTGGGCCCTGCAGCGAAAGGTTTACCTCATACTTGTCACCATATGGTGTACTTCCTCTAAAATACGCTGGAGCAGCGCTAAGGTTTCGATGTACATTTTCGATTAAATCCTTGTAATTGCTTTGATTATAACCCAGTGCACTTTGAAAAACACGGGCTTTGTCCTTTCCTTTCGGATGATTCGGATCAAGGGCATATTGGGTCAGCTTGGCATCTGGTATTTCTGCATTTTTTGAAGCGATAAGACCATAATTCGGTGTTGTTCGCTTGATTTGATCGTTGACTTTTCGGTAAGCCTCCTGAAGCTCGCGATAGGTCTGGGTATCACGCGCCTTCAGGCTGGCGAACTGCCGTAAATTCGGCGTTTCGTTCGGCAGCACCGCCTTGTACCGCATCCACTGCTTCCGCGTCTCATTCTTCCGGGCCTTGTCCCGTTGAATCTCGTTGTACCGGCGGATATTCGCTTCCGTCCGGTTGTCGGTGAATGGTCGGTTCGAAGCAGCAATCATGCGTTCCACTTCGTCAGCCGTCTGGTATTCCTCGACCCAGGCCGATAGGGAATGGACACAATGCGCATGATAAGGCGGGCGCAGCTCGAGTTTCGGGAAGCGCGGGTCCTTACCGCTGATGCTGTAAACGCGGCCCTGATATTTTGCACAATACTCACAGGTTATCCCCACGTAGTTCACGTAGACTAGGTCGAGACCATTCTGGACAATTGTGTTCTCCGCCCCAGTGACATGCGCCTTCCGGAGGTTGTACTGCACCACACCGGCCATGTATTTGTCGGCCGGAATACGCGCGCCGTTTCTTGCTATAATCCCGGTAATCTCCTGCTGCGCAAGCCGCGCGACTGCCTCTCTTGTTGCCTGCCGTCTGCTGACGCCTTCGGTGAGCATCCGTTCCGTTGCCGTGCGGACCGCTTCTTCGATCCGCCACTTGGCGTCTTGGGACATGTTGTCGGTAGCCTCGAGAATACGCATAAAAGAGTCGTCCATAATCGCCTGTACAGCTTGCTGGTGGATGAGCGGCTCCAAAACGGTATTAATCTGATCTTCCGGTACGCCCTGAGCCCGCATGCTGTCCGCTGCCTCACCGACACCCTCTTTGTATGCTTCCGCCAGCAACACCGCCATGCTCTGCGAGGCTCCATCGGTTAGGCCTGCGAGGATTTCGTCGATCTGCTGCAGCAGCTTCTCTTTTCGGCGCCGCGAAAAACTGCCGGATTCCAGTGAACGGATCAGCTCCAGCAACCGCTCCCCAGCGCGGGTATACAACGCAATCAACTTCTCAGCGTCCGCCATCAGCTACCACCCAGATTCACCCGCGGCGGCTGCGTGAAGGTAGGGTTCAGCCCGCTGGCTGCCTGTTCGTCCTGAATTTTCTGAATCTCTTCTTCGATCGCCTTCTCCGACCAGTCCGGGTGCATCCGCCGGACCGTGGTTTCGAGCGACTGCACGCCGCCCGAATACTTCTCGATCTCCTCGGTATCCTTCTCGCTGTCTGCCTTCGGCAGCATGTCGCGCCATTCAATAACCGGATTCGCCACCTTCAGGTTAGCATTACCGAGCGCATTCTCCAGGATCATGCACTTCCGGATCGCATCCTTCAGGGCCGCATCGAACTTGTCCTTTATCGCCTCGGCCTTGATAACTGATTGGATCCAGAGATAAAGAAGTGCAACGCCGGAGTCGCCCTTGCCTTCCTCGAGGCCAGCCGCTTGCGGTGACGTTTTGCTGATGGCCAGCATGTACTTGATCAGACGTGTCACATGTTCAAACGACTGCTGCGTCTTCGCATCCCATGTGATATACATAGGCGTCGCGCCCGTCTTTTCGTCGTAACTGACCACCTCAAGGTCAGCGCTTCGGACGAAACGGCCACCATAATCCTTATGGTTCTGGTTGGCCACGGTGTCCCAAAGGGCCCTGGGGATTGCAAGCTTCGGCTTTCCGTGTTGCTCAAAAACGACTGAGTCGCGGGTAATCGTCCAGTTGATCTCCTCCTGCAGCCCATCAATATTTCGCAGCGCGGAGCGCCCCCGCGGATAGACCAGCGTATCGTCATTGGCAACATAACCGCAGAGCAGTTCCTTAACGTTTGGAAACTCGGCATCTTCCGGAATATCTAGCTCGTGATCCTCGGCGTAATCCTTGATGCTGACCTCATCCATCACGGTGTCCTTCTCCATCCTGAAAACTAACTGCTTGACGGTAAGGCCATTCGCATCCAGCCGCTGCCGTTCCACCCGAAGAAACCGCTGCTTATTCGCTTCCTCGCCCCATTCCTCTATCCAAGCAATGTCAGCGCCCCGGCCGTCGGTATGCGGGAAATACATGTCCCCAAGCACCCATTCAAACCAAACAGTTCCGGCGGAGTCGCGGCGCGCTCGGTATGCGATCCGGCCATCCACCTGATGTTGCGTCACCGCCGCCCAAATCTTCTCGTTCGGCTTACTGGCTTCAACAACACCGGCGACAAATTCAAGCTCTGGCCCCGTCTCCGTGTCAGCAGAGATGTTTCCAAGTGCACGGTTCAGCAGGTCCGCAGGGACCTCAGCGATTAGGCTGCTGAAGTTGGCCACGATATACTGATTGTCCGCACTAAGCACTGTCTCCGCCCGACGCCACGATCGAATACCAACCCTCCGGGGAATCACCCGTTTCTGCTGCGCGACCTGTCTGGCCCGTGGGAAGATCTCAGCGTGTTCGCCGTCGTACAGCAGCCGATAATACTGCATCGCTTCGACCTCTTGGTCAAATGGCGGCGGTGGGAACTCCTTTTTTGAATAAACGATCGTCAGTTTAAGCACCTTCTTTCTCACCAGCCAGTCGGCCGTATATTCGTATATTGCATCTTGCGCTCAGTCACAAATGATAGTACAACGGCATCTGCTCGGTCCGGCGAATCAAGACCGCGTTTTTTCATGTCCTCTTTGCGTTCCAAGGCAATCTTTCCCTTACTGGTCATCCGAAATTTTCGCTGAGTCAGCTGGGTGATTAGGCGCTCATCGTTAGGCAGCTCCACACTCACTGCTTCCCCTTGAAGATGTTTTGAGAAGTTGTCCTGAAGAACATCACGAACAGCTGCCCAGGCTTCAGTACCTCGATTTTCATAATGCTCAGCCTCGTCGTCTGTTGGCCGGCTGCCGTTATTCACGGGAATGACTCGCCAATCGAAAAGCCCCTCTTCTCGAATCACCTCGTTCAATCGGTCTGTTACCCCTCCACCAACACCACTATCATCGACCTTGATCTCAACTGAACGAAGCTGAGGAAACGTCTTGAGCATCTCTCGCCCTGTGGCGACCACCCAGCCTGCGGTTACCATGGTGTCCTGTTTGCTATGGCAACGAAGATCGAACACTTTCATGCCAATCCTCGGAGCAATAACCGTCTCGTCGTCACCGAAACGCGCGACGTCCACGCCGAGATGAAGCGTATCGCCTGTCGGGATTACATTAGCGCCAGCTGCAAGTTCTGCCAACTCAAGTGCAATGAAGGCGTCTGCCTCAGCTTTTGGGAACTCTCCGTAAACCCGTACGCGGACTACATCGCTCTCTGGACCATACTTGTCGATCAGCATCTGGATGTTGTCTCTGCTAGTACGCTTGCTTTCACGGCTATCGACTTTGTGAGTCTTATACCTGGAACGATCGCGGTTATGAGAATCAAAAAAGACCCCACTCGTTCGAGTCGGGTTTCCACATAACAAAAGCTTATTATCTTCGCCTGACAGCGTACCGAGAATGGCTTCCATGATCGGGTCCGCAACACCGGACGCTTCATCTACCACGAAAAGCATATGGTCCTCGTGAAACCCTTGCATGTTCTCGGGCTTTGTAGCTGTTCTGGCCGTTGCAAACCATCGTTCTTCATAACCGGTCATGTAGATTTTGGTCTTGGTCCACTTCAAGAGATTCTTTACCTTGGACCTCTCCAGCCACTTCGCAATCTCAGCCCAGAGAACGTCGTGTAGCTGTTGCCTTGTCGGTGCAGTGCACACGACTTTAGGATTCGGACGACAACAAAGGAACCAGATTACAATCGAAGCCTCAAAGGCAGTCTTACCAACCCCTTGGCCCGAACGTATACTTACACGCGGATGTTGCGCGAGGTCCATCATAGCGGCCCGCTGCCAATCATCCGGATCGAAATCAAGCATATCCTCGGCAAAAGCCACCGGGTCATCCCAGTAGAGGTCAATGAGGGAAACGAGGTCGGCAACAACATTGTATGGCTTAGCGCTCATGACCCATCACCTTCAAGCGCCGGCGCTCTGCGATCTCCTTCAACGCATCCGTCCAGCTCGCCGTCGCCCCCTCAGCTCCCTGCAGTTTTTGGAGTTCAATCTGCAGGATGGCCGTCCGAACCTGCTTCTCCTCGTCTATCGCGATCAACTTGTTCTTCAACTCAATCGCCTTCAGCTTCTTGTCCTGAACACGGGTCAGTGCCTCCTCGAGCTTTATAATGTCGTCGATCGCACGATACTCCGTCTCCTCGATCTCTGATTCAACCAGCTGATGTTTGGTGATCGGAATAGTCTTTGTTTGACCTGTACATTCGTCATGAACCGTCATTACTTCCTTAATCCCCTTAAGTTCCCATAGTACACGACGTTGTTTCTCAGTTAGCCCCTCCATAAGCCGACGTATTCGCTGCAACATACGCCGTTCCCGGATAGAGAGCAGTAAAATGGCTTCGTTGGCCTGCTGAACCGGATCAGTATCAACCTGTTCAAGAAGCTCCTGCTCGTCCTCTTCCAGGGAATCAAACCAAATCGTTTCGTATTCGCCGGTGGTGACCGCCTTTTTGTTACCCGGCGGCCCGCCAGGTCCGCCACGGTTCCCCCTCGCATTTTGATTTCCGGGGGGAGCGCCGCCACGGTTGCCTACAGCGTTTTTGTTTCCTTTTGGAGCACCACGACGTGGAGCGCTCCCTTTCCCTTCAAGTGGAGCGCTCCCTTTGAGCTCTGCATCCCAATTGTCCAGAGTCTTCCACTTTCTAACTTTGTTATCCGGAATAGAAAGAGCGGCAGCGATGTCCTTAAGCTTCATCGTTCCTCCGCTCTCGAGCCACATTCGTTTAGCCTCGTCCCGTTCAGGACTACGTGCTCTAGCCATTACATTACCACCACCCCCGGGACGTTGTATAATTAAAAAAGGCCAAAAACTAGGAGGTCAAATATATGAGTAAATATTCCGCCCTTGAAGATTTTCTAAAGCAAAAAGTCAAAGTCGATTTATCGTATTCTGAGATCGAATCGATAATCGGTAGTCCCCTCCCAGATTCCGCATACACCGACCGAACCTGGTGGGGAAATACTCTTCATCCAACGAGGACACAAGCACATTCATGGCTAAACGCTGGTTGGAAAGTTCATAATGTTAATCTCGGAAAAAGTGTGACGTTCGTCCGGAACTCATAGTTCGTCCTTCTGCAGCTCAATATCAATTTCGATCAACTTCTTTAGGTCATCCACAGTCTTGATCTCAATCCGGCCATCCTGAAAATCCTTAACCCACTTTGCAATGCCGGCCTTTATGATCTTGCGATACTGCGCCTTTGATTCCAATATTCCTTCCATTACTTCGAGCTCATACTGCAACAGGATGTCTTTATCATCTGGTGTTCTCATTGCTGTTCCCCTCGGCTTCCATGTAGAATGGTGTCGAGATAGCGGATAACGGGAAATGCCACGCGTGGCGGGCCGCTATCTCAGCCGGGGGATACCCTGGTCGAAGGGGAGGACGTTCGCGCGTCCTCCTTTTATTTACGCTGCAGGATCAGAACGAAAAAGAAGAACAGGTTCAATACCAGTAGCTGCCTTGTACCGCTTTTTAATCACATCGCAAAATTTCGGATCCAACTCCATTGTCCTGCAGATGCGATCAAGCTGGTCACAGGCCATCAGTGTTGATCCGCTGCCGCCGAAAAAGTCAGCAATGATATCCCCGCGCTGGCTGCTGTTACGAATTGGAATGGCCAGCAGCTCCAAAGGCTTTTGGGTGGGATGGACGTACTTGCCGACATCGCCGCGGGATACCTCCCAGACCGTCGACGGTTCAACAGGTTCCCCGGGCAAGCCGGCGCGCCACACGGTCGCCTGCCTGCGGTCGCCGTACCAAGCCGGAGCCTTGCCCTTAATGTGGGCGTAAAAGACCGGCTCATGCTGCCAACGATACTGCGACCAACCAAATGACGCGGCGTTCTTAACCCATACGCACTGACTGCGGACGACGAGACCGGCTGCATTCATTGCATCTTCAAACTCCCTTTGATAGGACGATGGGTGAAAAACGTATATCGCCGCCGTTGGTTCCATAATTTCCGCATAATTTTGAAAAACGGCATGCAAAAAGCCCGCAAACTCCTCTGCGGGCATGTCGTCGTTCAATATTGAGCTACGGCCGTCGGCGGCCAGACGCTCCGAATCGCTCTTCACAGCCACGTTATATGGAGGGTCCGTCACAACCAGCGCCGCCTTCGCACCGTCCATCAACCGGGCAACGTCCGTCGGATCCGTTGCATCGCCGCACATAAGCAAGTGAGGGCCGAGCTGCCAAACGTCGCCGCGACGCGTCTCGGGCTCCTCGACTGCCTCCAACGCCTGGTTAACGTCGAAGTTATCCTCTACCACCTGCTCTTCAACGTCCGGCACATCCGGCAACGACGCGATCAGGTCCCCTATCTCATCATGGTCAAAGCCCGCCAACCCTAAGTCCGCGCCGGTCTCCTGCAGCTCCACCAGTAATCGGGCAAGGGCTTCCTCATCCCAGCGCCCGGAGACTTTGTTCAAGGCCAGATTAAGTAGCCGCTCCTGCTCGTCGTCCAGGCTGACAACACTGACGGCCACCTCTGTCTGGCCCAGTTCGTTGACTAAGATCTTATACCGTTGATGACCACCGACCATGTTGCCGGTGCGCTCGTTCCAGACGATCGGCTCGACGTAGCCGAAGGATTCGATGCTGTGTCGCAGCTTCTCATACTCCGGGTCGCCCGGCTGCAGATCGACGCGCGGGTTATAGGTTGCTGAGTTGATTTGGTCAATTGGTATTGTTCTGATGTCCACAAGGACACCTCCTTTGTGTTGAGTTGGTTTTGAGATATGGCCAAGTCCGACCACGTTGCCAGACGCACAGAATGGCACCGTTCTGGCGTTTTCTAGTGTGGCCACTCAATCCCCACCACCGGAACATATTTGCCCGTATTATGCAAAAGAAAAAGCACCCGAAGGTGCTATGTAAGGAACGGTTGAACAGAATTATATACTGTGTTTAATAATCCGATTAAAGTTTGAATTGACTCTACAGTTGCTCCGAGATTATTTATTTTGTTCAAGGCTTTACTAAATTTATTCTGCGCCTCTTCCTTTGTTTTAGCCGCACTAATGCTCATTATCTCGGTCAACAATTCAATTACCTGATCTTGTTTCTCGTTGCTTAAATGCACGAGCTTTACTATTTCAGCGATCCCACCTGTATTTTTTTCAATTCCTTGCAGAGCATTGAGAACTGCTTGTTTGTACTGTTCTTCTTGCTCTTCTTTTAATCTTGTATCTCTATTCATGATATCCACTTGTCTTTGTAATTCCTGTGTGTTTATTAATATATCGGATTGTACTGTGTTCAACTGTGGCATCTTTATCTCACCAAGTTTAATCTTGTTCTTCAGATCGTCAAGATTCATCATATCCCCTCCTCAACACCACAATTCGACATCAGGAAGTATTTTCCTTCTTCACGCACCGCGGTTTGCTACAAAACTGTTTCGTCCCCTCCCAACGCCCCCAAATGCATCTCTTGCACTTCTCGGGCTGTTTCGGATCTGGACGAAGTTCCTGAGTCTGATTACCTTTCCCGGCCATGTCGTCGTTCCTCTCTATTCCGTGGCACTTCGTTCCGTCTATAAGTCACTTTGATTAGCCACTTTAAAATTTTCACTCAAATCACGCTCTCCTCCCTGAATAGAAATCGATACGCCTACCTACAACAAACTGAGGCGTATCGCCTGATTCTAGCGCCTGCCGGATGTTCTCATTCCACAGCTCTGACCCAGGTTTGCCTACCTTCCGAAACAGACCTGGCCTCGTCTTGGTGAGCAGCGTCATTGTCGTGGTCTTAAGGGATCTGCATACGTCGCCAATGTTCATGCTGTTGCTGTCATCCAACAAATAGGCGAGCAACCGCTGTTCCTTCTTATTGAGGCCATGACGCTTTGTAAGATAACCAGCGACTCTTTCACATACCAATTGCACGTAATGGTCCTTCGGTCCCTCCACGAGTTCCACCCTTTCTTGTAACTAAAAAAGCCGCTCCGGCAAGGAACGACTCTGGGTTATGTATGAAAAACTGGCGGTAATTTATAACATGCGGTTACCGCTAATCCGCCGTGCCCGGCTTGGGCCGCTGTCGCCCTCGGAACTATCGCTCCTCACAGGGCATTATCCTGATTTTAATTCACCACCATCCCCTCGCAATAGAAAGTTTGCACACAATATATTGCGATTCAGGGACACTGATGGGTGTGTGTTCGGCGAGAAGAGTTACGCCCCGGATATTAACGCCGCATTCATGCGGCCGTGCGTGTCATTCTCGCCCGATTTCCACGCTTTTATAATAACACTGGAATCAGTTCAAAAGATGCTCAACTTGGGTTCAAGTTGTGGTCAGTTTGTTGTCAAAATTTGCATTTGTCCCCGTAATTCATCCGCCCACTCGGCCTCCCCTTCCCGTTTGGCAAAATTCAGGGTTTCACGTAATGACTTCTTTTTGTCTTTTAAATCTGCTAGCAGCTTATCTGCATCGATTAACTTTCCCATTACTCTCTTACCTCCTTGAGTTCGTCTTTAAGTGCATCAGCACATCTAGCACAGAGATAAAAGCTGTTATTAGTTCCATACTTGATTTCAACCGCATAATGTGAGAATCTAAAGCAGTTATGACATGTGCAGGAATTTTGTTCTGTTACTTCCATCCTTGTATACCTCCTATACCCTGGCCCCCTAAATGTAGGCCGGGGGTGTTAGTGTGTTGTTTTTCGGATTGTGCATTAATCAAATGCTAATTCGAGTTGTTTTTCCGATGGTTCGTATCCACTACAATATTCCGGATCATCAGCTCGTCCGTACAAAGGCCTCCCTGTATCCAGCCTATAGTAACAAGCTGTGATCTTTACTCCATTTGCCATCATCTCACGGTTGTAGTAACAGCTCTCGCATTTAGCCATACATTCACTCCTTCGCTATTTGTGTCTTTACTGCATCTCTGTTCTTAGCTTTTGTTTTTGCCTCACCTGG
>NZ_JAWDJI010000211.1:0-46056 GCF_032465655.1 Paenibacillus sp. 3LSP
GGCGGGAGGCGTTCATGCCTCCCTGGTCGTCGTAGGCGACCACCCTGGTGGCGTTGCCGATGCCGGCGCGGGCGAAGCGCGCGGCTAACTCGTCCGGGGCGGGCAACGGGTGTCGCCCGCCATGCGTGGTGACCGGTGCCGACAGATCCTGCTCCAGATCGAGATAGACGGCACCGGGAATATGCGCAGCGTCATAAGCCGCGCGCCCGGCCTCCGGCTGGCCCAGCTCAAAGCGGCAATCGACGATCACGAGATCCGGTTCATACATTCTAGCTAACAGCCAACGTTTGGATACGATTGGTTCCATAAGGCATACACATCCTCTGCACACATCATATGGAACCATTATAAGCTTAAAACTTAGATCAGGCGATATCCGCTAGGCAATGTTCCGCTGGTGCGAATTTGCCGAACTTGTTCTACCGTGAGCCGTTGGTTGGTCGCAATGAGAGACTCTACGTCTTCGCCGCCGATCAGATCATCTAAGTCATTCAGGCGCCGGCTGCCGCGGAGGATCCGGAAGTTCCCTCTAAAGCGGGGCCGCGTAAAGAGTACAAGCGTTGCGTTAGGATTGGAAGAAACGAAGCGCAGGCTCTCGATTCCGTCCAAAATAGCATCGGTGTTACGGATGCCGAGGTTCCCGGTATAGACACGGCTTCTTCCCGTCAGATTTTCCTCGGAATAAACCGTCAGCCGGGGGGAAGTTTGAGAGATGTGAACCAGCTTTTTCATAGAAAGCTCCTCCTTATCTTTTTTGGCGATAGATTGGGGCTGCTTCTAATAGATCTTAAGGGTCTATGAATATTGCATATTACTCTATTCTTTTTAGTGTTGAGGGGTGTAGATAAAAGTAACCCCTGGCAGCCCGATTCTATAAAATTCAGGCCAAAAGAGGAGAAGGCTATGGATAGACAGGTGCGGAGGAACAAGCTTGAAACACAGCTATTTTTCGATTGAGGAACCGCCATAACTTAGCTATAATGAAGTGGTTTGCAGCCCGAAAGGGTGACAAAATTTGATAAGAAAGCTGGGACCTTAACACAAATGCATACCACCACGAAGTCCATGGGGAAATACGAAATCCTCTACGTGATAGGCATTATCGCCATCTCGTTTTCTTCGATCTTCATCCGCTGGTCTAATGCCGAAGTGTCGGTGATTGCCATGTACCGGATGTATATCACGAACATCTTGATGCTGCCGCTGCTGTGGCGCTACCGGGGAGAAATTGCGCAACTGACGGGCAAGCAATGGGGGCGTCTTATGTTTTCGGGGCTGATGCTGGGGCTGCATTTCTTGCTTTGGATGGGCTCCCTGCGCTTGACGACGGTCGCAAGCTCCACGGTCCTCCTGACCTTGGAGCCGATCATCGTGATGTTTGGATCGTTCTTCTTATTTGGGGCAAAAATCAATAAAGCGATGATCCTCGGCATTACGCTGGCATGCATCGGTTCGATTGCGATCGGCTCAGGAGATTTTGCCTTATCCGGTAAGGCGGTGAAGGGAGATTTGCTCTCCCTGCTCGGGACAATTGCGGTCGCGATTCATATTCTGGTCGGCAAGCAACTGCTGCAGACAATCAGTGCGTTTGTTTATAACTTCCTCGTGTTTGCCGTGGCAGGAACGTCGATGGCGGTATACAATGCAGCTGCCGGCATCCGGTTTACCGGCTATGAGCCGCGGGAATGGGGCATTTTCCTCCTGCTGGCGATCGTCCCTACGTTATTTGGCCATTACCTGTTCAACTGGCTGATGAAATACCTCAGCGCTTCGGCGGTGTCGATGGCCGTTCTCGGCGAGCCGGTATTTGCCTCTCTGCTGGCGTGGTTGCTGCTGAAGGAAAGCTTAACTCCGCTGCAGCTGTCAGCAGGCGTGCTCATCTTGTGCGGGGTATGGATCTTTATTCGCTATGGCAAAGAAACGCCTGCCGTAACTATGGAAAATCCAGTCTTACCGACAGGGCAGGAAGGGAAGGCAAGTTAAGGTCGGGCGAAGGGACATAAGAACAAAGGGACGAACCCGGAGAAAGCTCGCTTGGTTAACGTCCCTTGGGGTTATTTTTTTAGTTCAAAAAATTGACATTCGCGGCGAGGATGATAGGACAACTCGTCCACACCCGCCTGCGTGATAATGGTGTCCTCGGTGAATCGGATAATCATGCTGCCGTTGTCGATCATATGATCGTCGCGGAATACGCGAATGCGCAGCTTCCGGTCCAACGCTTCCTGAAAGTCCTGATCGGTAAACAGTTCTCTGAGAGTAGGCATCGTACGATATCTCCTTCGGTTACTAGATGGGCGGATCGGCGGATCGTAAAGAATGACTCCTGTTATTGTACCTGGAAGCCTGCTGGTTGAAAAGGGAACCTCTCCGACGCGGGAGATGTGGAGATAACAGAGAGGCATATGTGCAGTAGATACAGAAGTGCAGAAAAGTAGAGATTTCTCCTCTCTCGGCCGGCGCTTTTGCATGATTATCCCGTTCGTTCAGAATAGAGTGATTTGAAGCTAAACCCAGGTTCTGCTCCCTTATCGAAAGGGATAATGACGTAAAGGGCGTGCAGACAGACATATTGCGCGTTTCCACACCCCACACGTTTCGAAAAAAGTCGATCAGGAATTTTACCTCCTGGTCGACTTTTGTTAGGTTTGCGGCAAATCCGGTACAGCCCAGCGCAGGATTAAACCGGCGTGGGTTAGGCCGCTGCCAAAGCCGTACACCAGCACGCGGTCGCCATATTTCAAGCGGCCCTCATCAATGCCAGCCTGGAGCGCCAGCGGGATGGAAGCAGAGGACGTATTCCCCATGTCCTGCACGCTTTGCAGGGTTTTGGCGAGGGGGAGATCCGCTTTCTCGCAGATCGATTCGATCATGCGCAGGTTGGCGCTGTGCGGCACAAACCAGTCGATGTCCTCGCGAGCCAGACCCGCCTGCTCCAGCAGCTGCTCGATACCGGCGGTCACGGTGCGGACGGCCCATTTGAAGACCTCGCGGCCGTTTTGGACGATTTTGCCTTTCCCTTCAAGGGGCTCCCCGTTCATTTGATCCGACAGCCCGGTGCGATACACATGGATGCCGCCGGAACCGTTCGTTCCTAGAATAAACGATTCGAATCCCGGCCATTCGGCTTCCGCCTCAGGGGTTGCCTCGACCAACACGGCCCCGGCTCCATCCCCGAATAGGATGCAGGTGCTGCGGTCGGTGTAGTCTGTAATTTTGGACATCGTTTCCCCGGCCACGACCAGAATTTTGCGATGCAGGCCAGCGCTGATCATGCCGTTCGCCAAATGAAGTGCATAAGCGAACCCGGCGCAGGTTGCGTTCAAATCAATCGCCCCTGCCTGCTCCATGCCAAAATGCTCCTGAATCCGGCAAGACACGGTCGGAAACGAATAATCCGGCGTTGTCGTTGAGGTGATGATGAAGTCGACGTCGTCCAGCGAAGTCTTGTATGTCTTACGAAGCCGTTCTACCGCCTGAATGCTCAGATGGGAGGTGAATTCATTCTCCGCAGTAATATGTCGTTCTTTAATTCCCGTGCGCTGCACAATCCACTCGTCGCTCGTATCCATGAGCTGCTCCAAATCCGCATTGGTCAGGATTTTGTCCGGAACATAGGTACCGATTGCGGTAATGCGGGCCTTGGATTGCGGTGTTTGTACGGTCATCGAAATCACTCCTTTGTCGTGAAGGTTATATTTTTATGATCTGGTATTAGTACCTGGTGATAAATTGAGTATATCATGTTTTCAATTTCAAGCAACTGTGACTTGAATGCTATAATGGTTCAGTGGAAAGGAGTGTTCGATCGAACTTATGAAGACATTGGTGTTAGCCGAGAAGCCCTCGGTTGCCAGAGAGATCGCGCGAGTGATCGGCAGCCGAGATAAGCATAAAAGCCATTTTGAGGGACCTCAATATGTGGTGACCTGGGCATTAGGCCATCTGGTGGGGCTGGCCGAGCCGGAGGATTATGATAAGAAATACGCGACGTGGGCCCTGGAGGACTTGCCGATTTTGCCGGATAAAATGAAGCTTAAGGTACTGCGCGAAACCAGCCACCAGTTTAAGGCGGTGCAGCAATTGATGCGCCGTCAGGACATCGGCGAGTTGATCGTGGCGACGGACGCCGCCCGCGAAGGGGAGCTGCTTGCCCGCTGGATCATGGATATGGCCAAGTGGAACAAGCCGTTTAAGCGGTTATGGATTTCGTCGCAAACGGACAAAGCGATCAAGGAAGGGTTCGCGTCTCTGAAGCCGGGCAAGCAATATGAACGCTTGTACCAATCGGCGCGCTGCCGGGCGGAAGCCGACTGGATGGTGGGACTGAACGTGACCCGGGCGCTGACCACCAAGTTTGGCGCTCCGCTCTCCGCGGGACGGGTACAGACGCCGACCCTTGGCATGATCATGCAGCGGGAGAACGAAATTCTTCGCTTCCGCTCAGAGGAGTATCATGTGCTGCGCGCGGACTTCGGCAAGTTCGAAGCGGTATGGCGCGGTGGGAACGGCGATGCGCGTATTTTTGATCAGGACAAGTTAAATGCGTTGAAGCAGAAACTGGAGGGCGCTTCCGGCCAAATCGTGAAGCTGGTGAAGCATGAAAAAACGGTGCCTCATCCGCTTGCTTACGATTTGACCGAGCTGCAACGGGATGCCAACCGGATTCTGGGCTTTTCGGCGAAACAGACCTCCAACGTACTGCAGCGGCTTTATGAGCAGCATAAGCTGGTGACGTATCCGCGGACGGATTCGCGGTATTTGACCTCAGATATGACAGGTACGCTCAAAGAGCGCCTGACGAGTGTCGCTGTCGGTCCTTACGCAAGTTTGGCGCGGCCGTTGCTGCGAGGTTCACTGCATCTGAGCAAGCGAGTGGTGGATGACAGCAAGGTCACCGATCACCATGCGATTATTCCTACGGAACAGACGGTGCTGTTGAACGCGCTAAATACGGATGAACGCAAGCTGTACGATTTAATCGTGCGGCGGTTTATCAGCTTGTTCTATCCTCCGGCAAGGTTTGATCAAGTTAGTGTGACAGTGCAAATTGCCGGGGAGACGCTGCATGCCAAGGGGACGACGATTAAGGATGCCGGATGGCGGGCAGTTTATGACGGGCAGGTCATGGAGGATGAAGAAGGCGGCGAGGACGATGCCGAGAGCGGCTCCGTGCTGCCGGAGCTGACGCAAGGTGAGGCCGTGAAGGTACAACGCTGCCGCGTGACGCCGGGGCGGACCCAGCCGCCGAAGCGCTACACGGAAGCCGCCCTGCTAACCCAGATGGAGAAGCATGGGCTGGGCACGCCAGCTACACGGGCGGACATTATTGAGAAGCTGATCAGCTCCGATACGATCGAGCGGCAAGGGAACTACCTGCACCCGACCGGCAAAGGGAAGCAGCTGATCGAGCTGGCACCGGCCGATTTGCGTACGCCGGAGCTGACAGCTCGCTGGGAAGCGGAGCTGGAGCGGATTGCGCGAGGGCAAGGCCAGCCGGGACCGTTTTTAAGTGGAATCCGTGAGATGGCGACCAACCTCGTGCAAGGTGTAAAGCGCAGTCAAGCGACATATAAGCCGCATAACGTCTCCAACAGCCATTGCCCGGAATGCGGGACAAGGCTGCTTGAGAAGAAGACCGGGCGCGGCTTGATGCTGGTCTGCCCGAGCGAGGATTGCGGCTATCGCCGCTCCGGCGAGAAGCGCCTCTCCAACCGTCGCTGTCCGCAATGCCACAAGAAGATGGAACTCAAAGAAGGCAAAGCCGGCAAGTATGTACAATGTCTGTCTTGCGGGATTACCGAAGTGTTGGGGAAAGACAAGGATAAGCATATGAGCAAGCGCGAGCAGCAACGCCTCGTGAAGCAGTATACACAGAAGCAGGAGTCCGGCGGCATCAATCTTGGAGAACTGCTGAAGGCAGCGTTGGAGAAGCAGAGCGACGATTAAGCTCGATCCCCAGATGACAGCAGCCTGGCGATGATGGCAGAGCCGGCTGATTAGGGCAGGGTCACGGCATGGAGGTGCGGCGCAGGCTTTGGCGGCATGCCATCACCCGATAACGCCGAATAAATCGGCAGCTTATTCGAGACGCTAAATAGCGGAGGTGATGAAGGTGCCGCATCATAAAGCGCGGAAGACCGAGAACCAGCAGAATAAGTCGAGCATTATGGAACCATCCATCGCGGCTAAACCCAAGAAACAGGCGGAAGTTGCGCCCAATCTGAACGGAATTTCAAAGAACGAATCTTGATATGGATGCGTCTGCAGCTCCCCGTTAGGGGAGCTTTCTTTTGTATGAGGCGTATGGGCGGCAAGATGCGGAGGGCGGTTGGATTGAGGTATAATAGATTTATCTATTTGGTGGAAATACTAAGCAATAATCGAGCCAGGAGCTCGAAGGGGGCGGCGAAGATGAGGACGGGCTTACTCGTATGGTTTCTATTTATCAATGCGGTCGCCTATCTGGTGATGTCCGATGACAAGAGGCGGGCGCGGCAGAGGCGGGATCGGATCCCGGAGCGAACGCTGTTTCTGCTTGCTGCGTTGGGCGGAGCGCTGGGGGTCCTCATTGCGATGAACACGAAGCGCCATAAAACGAAGCACCTCAGCTTCCGGGTAGGCATCCCCGTATTGCTGGTTTTCAACGCCGTACTTTATGGGTATTTTATGATATAGACTCTTGGGACAAGTGAGGTGCTTTTCATGCTATTTCAAAAAATATTAGCCGCGTATGACGGTTCGAAAGCAGCCAACAAAGCGCTGGACAAAGCGATTGAATTGTGCAAAACGACACCCGAAGCCCAGCTGGAGGTCCTGCATGTGTACGACTTCCCGCGATTTTACGTAGCCGAGGGCTTTGCGCCGGTCCCCGCTTCGATGGATAAGGATTTCTATGAGCTTGCAGAGCGAACGGCAGAGGAAGCGAAGAAACGCGTGGAAGCTGCAGGTCTGGAGCCAAAAGTTGAAATGGTCCAAGGCCCCCCAGCCGAGACGATTCTAGAGCATGCCCAGAAGAGCGGAGCCGATCTGATTGTCATTGGCAGCCGCGGATTGGGCGGCATTCGCGAATTTGTTCTTGGCAGCGTCAGCCACAACGTCGTCCAGCATGCCCGGATCCCGGTGCTCGTGGTCAAATAAATAAGAGCGATTTTGTACCAGAAAGTCTGACCGATTGATTTCGGTTGGGCTTTTTTTGCTTGTGGGGAGCATGTTGGGAGCAAGCAGAGAGCATGTAGGGAGCAAGTAGAGAGCATGTTGGGAGCAAATAGAGAGCATGTTTGGTGCATGATTGGAGCGTGTCTGGCATGTTGAGGGCATGTTTGGTGTTGTTCAGAGGCTCATCGATTCTAACGCTTGCCAGAAAGCTTATTGCGCCCCAAAACAGTAATTTTCATTTCTAACGCTGATCAGCGTTCTTATTTGGGTTGGGAGCCGCCTTTTTCGGGGGAAAACCGCGAAATAAGATGTCCCATAAGCGTTACAAGTTGCACGTACCGATTTTAGTCCAAATAGCGTTCCACCCAAGCGTTAGAACTTTTTGACGAAGCTAGAACATGACTCCCCAATTGTAGAACATCACTCCTGCACCTCCACAAGGGGAGATTTCTGTAAGGAAAACTAACGCTTGTCCGACAAGTTTGGGGATAATGCCCAAATTTTTTTGGGCGTTTTTCTGGTTGGCGTGTAGGGAACTGTAGTTTTTTATAGTCTCCAAAGTAAGGTTATGTTCAAATGTTACGATTACTCACATCGAATAGAGGGATGTGTTTGGTCGCAAGGGCATGAGGAAGAGGAGTTAGCGAGGACTGCGCGGGCTGCAAGGGCCGGGTGAACTGCAAGAGCAGCAAGGTGAGGACATCGAGGACTGTGTGAACTACAAGGGCTGCTAGCGCTACAAGAAACTGTGAGAGCAGCAAGAACGGCAAGAACTCCAAGAACTCCAAGATCTTCGGGATCTGCCAGAACCGGTAGCTCAACAGACATCGGGAATGTCAGCGAGTGATCTTACGGAAAGGGATAACGGAAAGAGGTGCCTGCAGGCACGTCCAATAACCGAACGCGGAAAGGAGGGCTGCCGTTGATTCGTTTTCGACAGGTAGATAAGCATTTTGGTCATTTTCACGTCCTGAAGGGGATTGATTTACAGGTTGAGGAAGGGGAAGTCGTCGTTGTTGTTGGCCCGTCGGGCTCCGGAAAAAGCACGATGCTGCGCTGCATTAACCGGCTGGAGACGATCACGAGCGGGGAGTTGACGGTAGGCGGCCTTCCGGTCCATGACCGCAAGACAGATATCAATAAGCTGCGCCGCGATATCGGGATGGTCTTTCAGCACTTTAATTTGTATCCGCACAAAAAGGTGATCGACAATATCACGCTGGCGCCGATTAAGGTGCTGGGCATCCCCAAAGCGGAGGCTGAGCAGACGGCGATGTTTTATCTGGAGAAGGTGGGAATCGCCGATAAGGCGTCCGCCTATCCGTCCCAGCTGTCTGGCGGGCAGCAGCAGCGGGTGGCGATCGCCCGGGGGCTGGCGATGAAGCCGAAGATCATGCTGTTTGACGAACCAACCTCGGCGCTGGATCCGGAGATGGTCGGCGAGGTGCTGGATGTGATGCGGACGCTCGCCCGCGAAGGCATGACGATGGTGGTGGTCACGCATGAGATGGGGTTTGCCCGCGAGGTGGCGGACCGGATTGTGTTTATGGACCAGGGGCAAATCGTGGAGGAAGCAGGGCCGGAGGAGTTCTTTGCCAATCCGCGAGAAGAGCGGACGCGAACGTTCCTGAGCCGTCTGTTGAGCCACTAAATCAATCGATAATCAAGGGGAGGAAGAGAAATGAAGAAGCGTTGGAGGCTAATCAGTATTGCGGTGGTATGTGCGTTGACGGTGCTGGCCGGATGTGCAAGCAACGGGGCAGGCGGCAACGCAGCAGGGAACGGCGGGAATGCCGCTTCGGCAACCGGGGAGAGCGGAAGCGGGGCCTTGGCGAAAATTAAGGATCGCGGCAAACTGCTGGTTGGCGTGAAGTATGACACGAAGTTGTTTGGTCTGAAAGACCCCTCCACCGGGAATGTCGAGGGATTTGATATCGATATCTCGAAGGCGATCGCCAAGCACATTCTCGGTGATGAGAATGCCCTGGAACTGAAGGAAGTGACGTCGAAGACGCGGATTCCGATGCTCAATAATGGGGAGATCGATATGATCGTAGCTACGATGACGATTACCGAGGAACGGAAGAAGGAAGTCGACTTCTCCGATGTTTATTTCCAAGCGGGTCAATCGCTGCTGGTGAAGAAGGGCAGCCCGATCACCGGCATTGAAAGTCTGACGGCTGATTCGACGGTGCTGGGCAGCAAAGGCTCAACCTCGGTGAAAAATATCCGCGAAAAAGTGGAAGGCATCAAGGTGCTGGAGTTCGACAACTATCAGGATGCGTTTAACGCCCTGAAGGCGGGGCAAGGCGACGCGCTGACGACGGACGATGCGATTCTTTACGGGATGGCGGCCCAAGACCCGAATTATGAGGTAGTCGGCAAGCCGTTTACCGATGAACCTTACGGCATTGCGGTACAGAAAGGCAACTCGGATATCGTACAGGCGATTAACGATACCTTAAAAGAGCTTCATGACAGCGGAGAGTACGACAAGATATACGAAAAATGGATCGGCAAGAAGCCGGGCGAATAATTCGTGATGGATTTTACGATTCTGACTGACTATTTTGACGTGTACCTGGAAGGGTTCCGGGGGACGGTGCTGTCCAGCTTGCTGGCGCTGGTCGGAAGCTTCGTGCTGGGCGCCTTGATCGCGGTGTTCCGCATCGGCCCCGTCCGGCCCCTGCGCTGGTTCGGAACAGGTTACGTGGAATTTATCCGCAATATTCCGTTGCTGCTTGTCGTATACATTTTCTATTATGGACCGGCCGCTTTAGGTTTACCGCTGGACGGTTTCACGGCGGGGACAATCGGGCTTGCGGTATACACCTCTTCGTTCATTGCTGAAGCAATTCGTGCCGGGATTCAAGCGATCCCCCAAGGGCAAACGGAGGCGGCCCGCTCGTCCGGGTTGAGCTACGTGCAAACGATGCTGCATATAATCCTGCCGCAGGCCATCAAGCTGGTGATTCCGCCGCTCGGGAACCAGTTCATCAATTTAATCAAAAACTCATCAGTTTTAACGATTGTGGCCGGGCTTGACCTGATGTATTTTGCCGACATCGTGAATGCCGATACGTATCGGACGTTTGATACTTATATTTTTGTCGCGTTGTTCTATCTGGTGCTGACCTTGCCTTTAAGTTATGGCGTAAGGGTGTGGGAGCGAAGACTTGAGAAAAAATACTGAAAGGAGGCCTGAAGTTCGATGGATTTTGCTGGGGCGTACAGTGCGGAGAATTTGCGCTTCTTAGCGGATGGACTTTACGTGACGTTGATTGTCGCCGGGCTGTCCATCGTGCTAAGCTTCCTGATCGGCTGCATCGTGGGCGTAATCCGGTATACGAAATTGCCCGTGCTGTCGCCCATCATGCTGGTGGGGGTTGAGCTGATCCGCAATTTGCCGCTGCTGCTTATCATCTTCTTCATGCGGTTCGCCTTGCCGGAGGTCGGCATCAAGCTTGGACTTGTCGCCGCGACGGTGACCGGGCTGACGATCTTTGAGGCCGCGATGATCTCCGAAATCGTGCGCAGCGGCCTCGCCTCCATCGACAAAGGGCAAATCGAAGCGGCCCGTTCGTCTGGACTCAGCGCTGTTCAGACGCTATGGCACATCGTGCTGCCCCAAGGCTTGCGGCGGATGGTGCCGCCATTAGTGAGCCAGTTCATTTCGCTGCTCAAGGACACGTCGCTGGCGGTAGTCATCTCCTTGCCGGAGCTGATGCATCATGCGGGGATCGTCATTGGTCACGGCTACACGTATACGATACCGATTTTGATGCTGGTGGCGTTGATATATTTTACCGTCAACTTTGTGCTATCAGTGATCTCAAGGCGATTGGAGGCACGGCGAGCGTAGGCATCAACTGACACGAAACTAACATATAATGGAATATAAGGTATAGTCATCCTTCCCCGGATGTGGTACGATATGGAACAAAATCACTCACGGGATCCGGGGGAGCGGGGATGCGGAGCGTGATTATCAAGACCTTTCAAAGATCCGCTTACGTTCAGATCGCGGTCATCGCGATCGGGACGGCCTTGGCGGGGGAACTGAAGATCAATCCGTTTGTTGGTGACATCTTTCGGATTGGTCTGGGGAGCAGCGCGTTTTTGTTGTTTTTGCTGCTGCTGCGGCAGTTGCCGTACATCGTGACGGGCGTCATCACCGGCGTGGTAGTGCTGCTGTTTCGTACAGGACTGGATCAGGTGCTGGACAACGGCTTGACTGTGGCGGAGAGTGTGACAAGGCACTGCTCGGCAGCGGTGTATTATATCGTGTTCGCATTAGGGATGAGTCTGATCAAACGGCGCTTGGATCGCTTCTATCCCTTGGTGCTGGGGGCCGTGACCGCGGTCATCGATCTGATGTCCAATGAGTCGGAGTTGCTGACCCGGTTGCTGGTGACTGGCACGGCGACGTTTAAGCTGAACGAGTGGGCGTTTCTCATGATGATCGCCATGCTGCGCACTTATTTTGTTACCGGGATTTACAGCAGCATTTCCGTCAGCCGGATGCGGATCGTGCAGCAGGAGCAGAATCGGCGGATTGAACAGATGCTTAGTTTTAGCTCCGGCCTTTATGGAGAGGTCTTCTACTTGAAGAAATCCATTGGTACGTTGGAGGAGCTGACCTTGCGCAGCTATGAGATGTACCGTCGGTTATCGGAGGAAGGCCTGGAGGAGCATAAGCGTCATATTCTTGGGATTACGGAGCAGATCCATGAGGTGAAGAAGGATTCGCAACGGATTTTGGCCGGGCTGATTAAGCTGACCGACCGTGAAGTCCCGGGGGATATGCCGCTGTCGAACTTGGTCCAATATATCATTGACAGCACGCGGCAGTATGCCGATTATTTGGGCAAGCAAATCGTGTTTACGCAGAAAATCACCCTGGATTACGATACGGCCAACTACATACCCTTGCTGACGCTGCTGGGGAACTTGACGGCCAATGCGGTAGAGGCGATCCAGGGCCGGGGGCAGATTCATTTGGAGATTCGCGAGCAGTCGGGATCGACCTTGCTTACGGTGAGTGACAGCGGCGGCGGCTTCCCGCAGGACGAGCGGGAGCTGGTCTTTGAACCAGGCTTTACGACCAAATTTGACGAGGAAGGCGTCGCGGCGACGGGGATAGGGTTATCCCATGTGCGCGATATCGTGACCCGGTTCGGCGGGGACATCTCGCTGGGGACAGCCCCCGGGCTGGGCGGCGCGATGGTCCAAATCCGGATTCCGACTCCAAGCTTGCAGAAGTCGGCAGTGTCGGCTTAAAGCTATTTTCGTTTCGACCGTATCCTTGGCAAACCGCTACTAACCAAAAGTGTGAGGAGGTTATCCGATGCCGCTCTCTTTTTGTATCGTTGACGATGATGCCAGTGCGCGAAAAATGCTGCAGTACATTATCGAGGACAGCGGTCTGGGCGAAGTGACGGGAACGGCTGGCGGCGGAGCGGAGGGAGTGCGGCAAATTTTGAGCGAGCCGCCGGATATCGTGCTGATAGATTTGCTGATGCCCGATCAGGACGGTATTGAGGTGATCGATTCCTTGCGTGCTCAAGGCTGCAGCTCCCGGTTCGTGATGATCTCCCAGATCGAAAATCAAGACATGGTTGGACGGGCGTACCGAAGCGGAATTGAGTTCTTCATTCGCAAGCCGATCAACCGGATCGAAGTGGAGACGGTGCTGCGGAAAATCAACGAACGTTATGCGTTAGGACATTATTTAGATGAAATCAAATCGAGTCTGAAGAAGCTGGAGGACTTGCGCAGCGCACCGCTAGCTGGTCAGAACAAACGGACAGTCCGAGAGGCGATTCAACCGATTCTGATGAATATGGGGTTGATTGGCGAAAGCGGCAGCCGCGATATGATCAACATCATGGAGCTGCTGCTGGAGCGGGGAAGTGAGCCTGGCGGTAATCTGCCGCCGCTGAAGGAGTTGTATCGTCAAACCGCAGCCACGTACAAGACAAGGCCTGAGGAGATCAACAAGGAGGTCAAGGCGATCGAGCAGCGGTTGCGCCGCGCATTGATGGCCGGGCTGACGAACTTGGCTTCGCTGGGCTTGACGGATTACGGAAACCCTCGGTTTGAGTATTATGCTCCGCTCTATTTTGATTTCGAGGATGTGCGGCTCAAGATGAAGGAGATCGAGGAAGGGCGCGAGCCGGGCACCAGCAAGGGGAAGGTGAATATTAAGAAGTTCCTGCAGGTGTTGTTCATTGAAGTGCAGGAGCAGTTGGGCGGCTGAGAGATGAATTGGAATTGGGGCTAATGCATCGCGGGTGTGCAACTAAAGTAAGGGACGCCGATGTCGCCGGAAAAAGTGGTAGAGTGCAGGTTGTCGCCCGGTCGTCAGGCTGCAAGCTAAAATAACTGGAAAAAGTAAGGTTAAATTCGGGGAATCGACGAGAATTTGGCAATTTAACTGGAAATCCTGCTGTTAATTTGAGCGGTAGTTAGGAATTTTGGAGTTTTGGTCCAAATTAACAGTAACTTTTACATCTAATTGACTGCAAATGCGGGAGATAGCGAAATTAAAGGTATTTTCTACAGTTAGGTGCAGTAGAGATGCCAGATCCAGAGCTGCATCTGATGGATATCAGAGAGGCATTCGATAGACATCAGAGAGGCATTCGATAGACATCAGAGCCGTATCCAATGGAGACCCTAGTCTGTTTACCAGGCTAGGTTTTTTGTGTTGAGGAGACATTGTTCAAAAACGAACATTCGGATTTTACATTCTGTTAATGTTCGGATTTCAGTTGACATCCTATGTCCGCCATTGGTACACTAGGAGAGGAAAGGCGGCTCGCCGCCGAACATCATAATCTCGTATAATGCCGGGAATAGGGCCCGGAAGTTTCTACCCGAGAACCGTAAATTTTCGGACTACGAGCGAATACGTGATGAAGGTAAGGCTACTCCGCACGGAAGGCCTTCTTTTTATGAGCCTGGGCTTGTAAGCACCGGGCTTTGCGTTGCCAGCGGCGAGGCTGTAGCTGCCCGCACGCAGGTGTCGTATTTCGCAGGGTCCGCGAATTTCGGGAAATAGTGTTCCCAGGAAGTTCGGGGCCCTTTTTACGTATTCGGCTAATTCTATAGATAGGTTCACAAGAAATATGAACGTGGAGGTTGAGGCATGACAGCACAAGTCGCCGTAATCATGGGCAGCAAATCGGACTGGGAGACGATGTCCCATGCCTGTGCCGTTTTGGATGAACTGCAGATTCCTTACGAAAAAAATGTCGTATCCGCGCACCGCACCCCGGATTTGATGTTTGAATTTGCCGAACAGGCCGCAGCCCGCGGTTTGAAGGTCATCATCGCCGGGGCTGGCGGAGCCGCCCACCTGCCGGGGATGGTGGCGGCCAAAACTACGCTGCCCGTCATCGGCGTGCCGGTGAAGTCGGCCGCGTTGAACGGGCTTGATTCGCTGCTGTCGATCGTGCAGATGCCAGGCGGCATCCCGGTGGCGACGGTAGCGATCGGCAAAGCCGGGGCGATCAACGCCGGGCTGCTGGCGGCGCAAATTCTGGGTGCGTTTGACCCTGAGGTCATGCGCCGGGTGCAGGAGCGCCGCGATCGGATCAAAGCCGAGGTGCTGGAGAGCAGCTCGGAGTTGGGAGCCGCGGAATGAGCAGCGGCGTGATGGGCAAAACAGGCGGCAGCAATGGCGCCCCGGTGATTGCGCCGGGCGCAACGATCGGCGTGCTGGGCGGCGGACAGCTTGGCCGGATGATGGCGCTGGCCGGGAGCAATCTTGGCTACCGATTCGTAGCCATGGATCCGACGCCGGATGCGCCTTGCGGTCAGGTAGCGGGGCAGATCGTCGCCCGCTACGATGACCAGGACGCGGCGCGCGAGCTCGCAGCGCGGGCCGATGTGATCACGTACGAGTTCGAAAACGTCGACGCCGGCGTAGCCGCGTTGTTGGAGGAAGCCTCGTACGTGCCCCAAGGCAGCCGATTGCTGTATACCACTCAGCATCGGCTGCGGGAGAAGCGAGCCATCGAAGCAGCGGGCGTGAAGGTCGCGCCGTACGCAGAGATCGGCAGCGAGGAAGAGTTGCGCGCAGCCGTGGCTCGGTTGGGCCTTCCGGCTGTGCTGAAGACGGCCACCGGCGGGTATGACGGCAAAGGCCAATGGGTCATTCGCAGCGAGGCCGAGATTGCACCGGCCTACGCCGAGTTGAGCCGGGCTGGGACCGAGCTCGTGCTCGAGCAATTTGTCCCGTTCGTCAAGGAGCTGTCGGTGATTGCGGCGCGCAGCCCGCGCGGGGAAATAAAGACGTTCCCCGTAGCGGAGAATATTCATATCGACAATATTTTGCATGTCTCGATTGTGCCGGCTCGCGTGGAGGAGCAGGTGCAACGGGAGGCGGAACGGCTCGCGGCCCGAATCGCCGAAGGCTTGGAGGCCGTTGGCCTGCTGGCGGTAGAGATGTTTCTGACCGAGGACGGGGAGCTGTTCGTCAATGAACTGGCGCCAAGACCGCACAACTCCGGCCATTATACGATGGAGGCTTGCACGACTTCCCAATTTGAACAGCATGTTCGGGCGATCTGCAATCTGCCCCTGGGTCCGGTGGAGCTGTTAACGCCGGTCGTGATGGTCAACATTCTGGGCGAACACTTGGAGGCGGTACGCAAGGCCGTAGTTACGGGCCAGTGGTTTGGCGAAGCCGGCGGTGAAACTGGATTCCCGGTGATCGCCAAAGTACACTTATATGGAAAGCACGGAGCCGCTCCTAAACGGAAAATGGGGCATATCAATCTGATCTGCCGCAATGTGGAGGACGGGCTGCGTTGGATAGAGCAAACCAACATTTGGAGGAATGAACGTAAATGATCGAACGCTACAGCAGACCGGAAATGAGAGCGATCTGGACGGAGGAGAACAAATTTAAGGCTTGGCTGGAAGTGGAGCTGTGCGCTTGCGAGGCTTGGGCCGAGCTTGGCGTGATCCCGAAGGAAGACGCCAAGCTGTTGCGCGAGAAGGCTTCGTTTGACATCAACCGGATCTATGAAATTGAGCAGGAAACCCGCCATGACGTCATCGCGTTTACCCGCGCCGTCTCGGAAAGCTTGGGGCCGGAGCGGAAATGGGTGCATTATGGCTTGACCTCGACCGACGTCGTCGACACGGCGCTGGGGTATTTGTTGAAGCAGGCCAACGCGATTTTGGAACGGGATATTTTGAACTTTATCGACATTCTCAAAGAAAAAGCCTTGGCTTATAAAGATACCCCAATGATGGGGCGGACCCACGGTGTCCACGCGGAGCCGACCACGTTTGGTCTGAAAATGGCGCTTTGGCACGAAGAAATGAAACGGAATCTGGAGCGGTTCCGCCGGGCAGCTGAGAATGTTCAATTCGGAAAAATCTCCGGTGCCGTTGGGACTTACGCGAACATCGATCCGTTTGTAGAAGAATTTGTTTGCCGGAAGCTGGGCACGACACCGGCGCCGATTTCGACGCAGACGCTGCAACGCGATCGTCACGCCGAATATATGGCAACCTTGGCTTTGATCGCGACCTCGCTCGACAAGTTCGCCACGGAAATTCGCGCGTTGCAGAAGAGCGAATTCCGCGAGGTGGAAGAGGCCTTCGCCAAAGGGCAAAAAGGCTCCTCGGCCATGCCGCATAAACGCAACCCGATCGGCTGCGAGAACATCTCCGGCTTGTCCCGCGTGATCCGCGGCCATATGATTTCGGCTTACGAAAACGTAACGCTGTGGCATGAACGCGACATTTCCCACTCTTCGGTGGAACGGGTGATTCTGCCAGACGCTACGATGCTGCTGAACTACATGCTGAACCGCTTTGGCAATATCGTGAAGAACTTGACGGTGTTCCCGGAAAATATGAAGCGTAACATGGCTCGCACGTATGGCGTACCGTTCTCCGGCCGCGTGATGACGAAGCTGATCGACAAAGGCTTCAGCCGTGAGCAAGCTTACGACACGGTGCAACCGCGCGCGATGCAGGCATGGGAAACGCAGCGTCAATTCCGTGACATCATTGAAGAGACGCCGGAAATTACCGCCGTCTTAAGTAAAGAAGAAATTGAAGACGCATTTGATCCATCCTGGCATCTGAAGCATGTCGATACGATTTTCCGGAAGCTTGGATTGATTGAGTAGGATCTGATCTTGCAGTGATAGGGAGGAGAAGCTTCATGGCGGTACCGGCAATTTCCACCGCAGCGGATTTGGTGAAGGTCCCGCTGCTGTACAAAGGCAAGGTCCGGGAGCTGTACGATCTTGGCGAGCATTATCTGATCGTGGTCACGGACCGCATCTCCGCATTTGATTACGTGCTCGATCCGGCGGTGCCGGACAAGGGGAACGTGCTGAACCGGCTGAGCGCGTTTTGGTTCGACAAGACGCAGCATTTGCTGGAGAATCACGTGATTCATACGGACGTGGAGCGGTTGGGGGACGTGATTTCGTCAGAGCATCGCGAGGCGTTGCGCAACCGGATCATGGTGACCCGCAAGGCCGAACGCATTGACATTGAATGCGTGGTGCGCGGTTATGTGACCGGCGGCGGCTGGCGGCAGTATGAGAAGACCGGCGCGATTAACGGCATCGAGTTGCCGGAAGGGCTGCGGAAGAACGCGAAGCTGGCGGAGCCGATTTTTACGCCGGCGGCGAAAAATGACGTGGGCCACGACGAGGACATCTCGTTCGCTGAGATGGTGGACAAAGTCGGCCAGGAATTGGCTGAACAGCTGCGGGATCGCAGCCTGGAGATGTACGCCTACGCCCGGGATTACTGTGAGGAACGCGGCATCCTGCTCGCTGACTGCAAGCTGGAATTTGGCTTGGTGAACGGCAAGTTGATTGTGATCGATGAGATGTTTACGCCGGATGCATCGAGATTTTGGGCCAAAGAGAACTACGCACTGGACATCGAGATCGACAGTATGGACAAAGAGCCGGTACGTACGTACCTAGCCGGCTCCGATTGGGATAAAGAGAGCCCGCCTGATCCGCTTCCGGCGCAGGTGGTTGAAGAGACGACACGGCGGTACCGTGAAATTTACCGGCGATTGACGGGAGCCGAGTTGGCGTAGGAACTGTGTTCAATATAGCCTTTTAGCTCTAACGGACCCTAGGGCCCCTTATTGGCACAGATTCGCAGGGAAGACTGATATAACGGACCGAGGGGACCTTAATTGGCTGGGGCGGTCCAGTTTGTTGCCGGATGGGGCCCAATAGCGGCGGTATAGTCCGTTAGCCGGGGAAATATACGGGAAATGAGTAAATAACGTCACTGAGGTCCATTAGAGAATGGACATGGGGTACTCTGAGGTAGGTCTTCTGTGCATTATCCCTTTGGATCAGAGGGGCAGGAGACTTGGGAGACAAGAAGACCCTCAACGAGCGAGACAGCAAGGAAATTAGACAGGAATGCCAGAAAGCAAGCATAAAGCATGAAGGAAAGTTGGAAGGCAAGCATAAGCACGAAGGCAAGTTAGAAGGCAAGTTAGAAGGCAAGCTTAAAGGTTAGCTTTAAGGCAAGTTTGAAGCCAAGCTTGAAGGCAAGAAATGCCCCAAGCGATAGCACAAGCAATTATCAAATGTAATTATCATTTCCATCCAGATACCAAGCGGCCGTGCCGCACAAGTCCAAACTTAGGAGGAACACGAGGAACATGATTAAAGCGAGCGTTTATGTCACGATCAAGCAAAGCGTACTTGACCCGCAGGGGGTTGCCGTTCAAGGGGCACTCCATTCGATGGGGTTCAGAGAGGTGGACAGCGTCCGCATCGGTAAATATATGGAGCTGACGCTCGATACGAACGATCGCTTCGAAGCGGAAGCTCGAGTGAAAGCGATGTGCGAGAAGCTGTTGGCCAATACGGTGGTAGAAGACTACCGCTTTGAATTGGAGGCTTAAACTATGAAATTCGCGGTACTCGTATTCCCCGGTTCCAACTGCGATATCGACTGTTACAAAGCGGTGGAAGAGACGTTGGGTGAACCGGTTGACTATGTGTGGCATACAGCCACCGATTTGTCTGCTTACGATTGCATCTTAGTTCCCGGCGGGTTCTCCTACGGCGACTACCTGCGGTGCGGGGCGATTTCCCGTTTTGCGCCGGTTATGGCGGAAGTGAGCAAAGCTGCGGAGCAAGGGAAATACGTGCTGGGGATCTGCAACGGATTCCAAATCCTTACGGAAGCTGGATTGCTGCCAGGCACGTTGCGCCGCAACATGTCGCTGAAGTTCCGTTGCCACGACACCGAGCTGCGCGTGGAGAACAACGAAAATCCATTTACATCGCATTATGCGAAGGGCGAAGTCATCACGATTCCGATCGCGCATGGCGAAGGCAACTATTATTGCGATGAAGCAACGTTGGAGCAGTTGAAGCGGAATAACCAAATTATTTTCCGGTATGTTCAAAATCCGAACGGCTCGGTGGACGACATCGCCGGTATTTCCAATGAACGCGGAAACGTCGTCGGCATGATGCCGCACCCGGAGCGGGCGGTCAGCGATTTGCTGGGTTCGACGGACGGCAAGAAGATGTTTACATCCATTTTGAAAGCTTGGAGGGATCGGCATGAGTCAGCAAGTGTCCGCTAAGGAACCAAATGCAGAACAAATTGCAGAGCAGAAAATTTACAAACAAATGGGCGTTTCCGACAGCGAATACGAACTGATTTGCGGATTCCTTGGGCGGAAGCCGAATTATACGGAAATCGGCGTATTTAGCGTCATGTGGTCCGAGCACTGTGCCTACAAAAATTCGAAGCCGCTGTTGCGTCGTTTCCCGACCAGCGGCCCGCGCGTGCTAATGGGCCCGGGCGAAGGCGCCGGGATCGTGGATATCGGCGACAACCAAGCGGTTGTCTTTAAAATCGAAAGTCATAATCACCCTTCGGCCGTGGAGCCTTATCAAGGCGCCGCAACCGGCGTGGGCGGGATTATTCGCGATATTTTTTCCATGGGAGCAAGACCTGTCGCGCTGCTGAACTCTTTGCGATTTGGCAAGCTGGAAAGCGAGCGCGTGAAATATTTGTTCGAGCATGTTGTATCCGGAATCGCGGGCTACGGCAACTGCATCGGGATTCCGACGGTTGGCGGAGAAGTGGTGTTCGACGAGAGCTACGAAGGCAATCCGCTCGTAAATGCGATGTGCGTTGGGCTGATCGATCATGACAAAATCCAACGCGGCGTTGCCAAAGGCGTCGGCAACCCGGTGTTCTACGTAGGGCCGCCAACGGGCCGGGACGGGATCCATGGCGCGACATTTGCGTCGGAGGAACTGACAGAGGAATCCGAAGCGAAGCGGACAGCGGTGCAAGTAGGTGACCCGTTCATGGAGAAGCTGGTTATGGAAGCTTGTCTGGAGTTGATCGACAGCGGCATCGTGCTGGGGATCCAGGACATGGGCGCGGCAGGCTTGACCTGCTCCAGCGCGGAAATGGCCAGCAAAGCCGGCAACGGTCTGGAGCTGTACCTGGATGAGGTGCCGCAGCGCGAGGAAGGTATGACGGCATATGAAATGATGCTGTCCGAATCGCAGGAGCGGATGCTGTTCGTCGTGGAGCCGAAAGATGAGGCGAAGGCGCGGGAGATTTTTGAGCGTTGGGGCGTCATCTGTGCGAAGGTTGGTAAAGTGACGGACGACGGCCGTCTGAAGCTGTTCCATCATGGCGAACTGGTCGGCGACATGCCGGTGAAGGCGCTTGTGGACGAATGTCCAATCTATGAGAAGCCTTCGGCAGTTCCTGCTTATTATGTGGAAAATGAAACGGTCGACACCACGCGTTACGAGGAAGTTCAAGATCTGGGCGCGGCGCTGGAGAAAGTGCTGTCCTCACCTTCCGTAGCAAGCAAAGCGTGGGTGTACAACCAATACGATTATATGGTTCGCACGAGCACGGCGGTTCGTCCGGGTTCGGACGCAGCCGTGGTGACCGTTCACGGCACGCGCAAGGCGCTGGCGATGACCACCGACTGCAACGGGCGGTTCGTGTATCTGGATCCGGAAGTTGGCGGACGAATCGCGGTCAGCGAAGCGGCGCGCAACATCGTGTGCTCCGGTGCCGAGCCGCTGGCAATCACCGACAACCTGAATTTTGGCAGCCCGGAGAAACCGGATATTTTCTGGCAGATGGAACGGGCGGTAGACGGGATGGCGGAAGCTTGCCGTGTGCTGGACACGCCCGTTATCGGCGGGAACGTCAGCTTGTACAACGAGAACGCCAAAGGTGCGATTTACCCGACACCGGTGGTAGGGATGGTTGGTCTGGTGCATGATACGGATCATATTACGACGCAAGGCTTCAAATCGGCCGGAGATGTCGTGTTCCTGCTGGGTGAGACGAAAGCTGAGCTCGGCGGCAGCGAATTCCAGGCGGTTGTTCATGGCGTTGTAGAAGGCCGTCCGCCGCAGCTTGATTTAGAAGTGGAGAAAAAATTGCTCAGCGCCGTGCTGGAAGCGATCCAAGGCGGGCTGGTGCGTTCGGCGCACGACTTGTCCGAAGGTGGTCTGGCTGTGGCGCTGGCTGAATCGTGCATCAGCGGCGGGGTTGGTGCCAAGGTGGATATTACAAGCGAGCTGCGCCCCGACTTCATGTTGTTTAGCGAATCCCAATCTCGCATCCTGTTGTCGGCTTCGCCGGAGAAGGCGGAGGCGCTGGAGAAGCTGCTCGCGGAACGCGGCGTGCCAGCAGCACGAATTGGGGTTGTGGAAGGTTCTGAACTGAACGTTGCTGTGAATGGAACGGAGGTTCTGAGCAAGCCGGTGGACCAGCTGAGACGCGTCTGGGAGGATGTCATTCCATGTCTGATGCAATAAGACCCGTGCAGAGACTTTGGACCGGAGACTACTATAACGAAGGGGCGGGGCATGCGGATCCGTTTGATACGTTACGCGAGGAATGCGGCGTGTTTGGCGTATTTGGTCATGCCGAAGCCGCCTCTCTATCCTACTACGGGTTGCACGCCTTGCAGCACCGGGGGGAAGAAAGCGCGGGGATCTGCGCTACGAATGGGGAGGACTTCCATTACCACCGCGGCATGGGGCTGGTGAAGGAAGTGTTCGACCGCGACAAGCTGGCTTCGTTGCGCGGGGACCGTTCAATCGGGCATGTCCGCTATTCGACAAGCGGAGACAGCAAGCTGACGAACGCCCAGCCCTTGATCTTCAAATACCGTGACGGTGATCTGGCGGTGGCTACGAACGGCAACATCGTCAATGCACCGAAAATCCGCCGCCAGCTTGAGCAAAGCGGTTCGATCTTTCAAACGACCAGCGATACGGAAGTGATCGCGCATCTGATCGCCCGCTCGTCGAAGGATTTCGTTGAGGCGGCAAAGGACGCGCTTCGTCAATTGGTTGGGGGCTTCGCCTTCCTGCTGCTGACGAACGACAAGCTGATCGCCGCCAGCGATCCGAACGGCTTGCGCCCGCTGGTGATGGGCCGGCTTGGCAATGCGTACCTGTTCTCGTCTGAGACGTGCGCGTTCGAGGTCGTTGGTGCGGAGACGATTCGCGAAATCCAGCCGGGTGAGATGCTGGTGCTGGATAAGGACGGCCTTCGCGAGGAGCGTTATGCCGAGCCGCAGCGGAAGGCGCTGTGTGCGATGGAGTACATTTACTTCGCGCGTCCGGACAGTGACATGAATGGCTCGAACCTGCATGCCAGCCGCAAGCGGATGGGGCAGGTGATGGCCCAGGAGTCTTTTGTGGACGCCGATGTGGTTACTGGGGTTCCGGACTCCAGTATTTCCGCCGCGATTGGCTATGCGGAGCAGACCGGCATCCCTTACGAGCTCGGTCTGATCAAAAATAAATACACCGGCCGCACGTTCATTCAACCGAGCCAAGAGCTGCGCGAGCAAGGGGTCAAAATGAAGCTGAGCGCGGTGCGCCGTGTCGTGGAAGGTAAACGCGTCGTAATGATCGACGATTCGATCGTTCGCGGCACGACCTCGCGGCGGATTGTAAACTTGCTGCGCGAAGCCGGCGCGACGGAGGTGCATGTCCGCATTACCTCGCCGCCGTTCAAAAATCCTTGCTTCTATGGCATCGATACGCCCGACCGCGGGGAGCTGATCGCCTCCTACAAAACGGTAGAAGAAATCTGCAAGGAGATCAATGCCGACTCGCTCGAGTTTCTCAGCCCGCAGGGGTTGATCCAGGCGGTAGGCGGAGATAACGCAACGGACTACAAAGGCGGCCTCTGCATGGCCTGCTTCGACAACGATTATCCGACCCGGACGGATTTCGACGGGGAAGAGAAGTTTGGCTGCACTTGCTGAATTCGTTAGCGTAGATTCGACTTATTTCACATGATGAATTGATTTCGTGATAAATGGGTTTTCCGTGTTCAAAAAGTTAAAGGAGTGGGTCCCTCTCGTGTCTGAAGCATATAAGAAAGCCGGCGTTGATATCGCAGCCGGGAATGAAGCGGTAGAGCGCATGAAAAAACACGTCAAACGGACGTTCCGGCCGGAAGTGATGACCGATCTGGGCGGATTTGGCGCATTGTTCGGTTTGAACAAAGACAAATACACGGAGCCGGTGCTCGTGTCAGGAACAGACGGCGTGGGCACGAAGCTGAAAATTGCCTTTGCGATGGATAAGCACGACACGATCGGCATCGATGCAGTGGCAATGTGCGTTAACGATATCGTCGTACAGGGGGCGGAGCCGCTCTTCTTCCTCGATTATTTGGCGTGCGACAAGGTTGTCCCTGAAAAAATCGAGGCCATTGTCGCCGGTATCGCTGAAGGGTGCAGCCAATCGGGATGCGCCTTGATCGGCGGCGAGACTGCGGAAATGCCGGGCATGTACAGCGAAGGCGAATACGACATCGCCGGGTTTACGGTAGGTGTCGTGGATAAGAGCAAGATCGTCAACGGCAGCCGCATCGCCCCTGGCGACACGGTGATTGGCCTGGCCTCCAGCGGTGTGCACAGCAACGGGTTCTCGCTGGTACGCAAGCTCTTGCTGGAAGAAGCGGGCTACGCTTTAACCGACAAGCTGCCGGAATTAGGCGGAGCATCGTTGGGTGACGTGCTGCTTACGCCAACGAAGCTGTATGTGAAGCCGGTATTAGCCCTGTTGGAGAAAGTCGATGTCAAGGGAATGGCTCATATTACGGGCGGCGGCTTCATCGAGAACATCCCGCGCGTTCTGCCGGAAGGCGTAAACGTGGAGATCAACTACGGTTCTTGGCCGATTTTGCCGATCTTCGACTTGCTGCAGAAGAAAGGGAACGTAAGCAACCGCGATATGTTCACGACGTTTAACATGGGCATCGGGCTTGTAATTGTAGTGGCGGAGGACCAGGCTGAGGCTGCGGTCGCTGCATTGAAGCAAGCCGGGGAAACGCCTTATGTCATCGGTAAAGTGACGGAAGGACAACGGGCTGTGACTTTTGCAGGAGCGGATGTCTAATGGGAGCGAAATACCGGATTGCTGTATTTGCCTCGGGAAACGGCAGTAATTTTCAAAATTTGCTTGACGCAACGCGGTCGGGTGGGCTGGATGCTGAGATTGTGCTGCTCGTTTGCGATAAGCCGCAGGCTTTTGTCGTCGAACGGGCCCGTCAAGCCGGTGTGGAATGCTATCTTTTTGACCCGAAGGCTTACGCGCGTCGAGAGGATTATGAGGCGGAAATTGCCGCCGAGCTGGACAAGCGGCAAATCGATTTAGTCGTGTTGGCCGGTTATATGCGGTTACTCACTTCGGTGTTGGTTGAACCGTACGCCGGGCGCATGATTAATATTCACCCATCGTTACTGCCGGCTTTTCCGGGCAAAAATGCAATTGGACAGGCTTGGGAATACGGCGTGAAAATGACGGGAGTTACGGTTCATTTGGTTGATGGCGGGATGGACACCGGCGCAGTGGTTGCCCAGGCGGCGGTAGAGATTACGGCGGACGATACGCTGGAAACACTCGAAGCCAAGATCCATGCGACAGAAGGGCGCTTATATCCGCAGGTCGTGTCGTGGTTTGCGAAGAACCGCGTGCGCGTGGAAGGCCGGAAAGTGACGATTCTGTCGGAATAGGAAGCATCGAAAGAACGCTTGGTTACAGGATTTTTTCGGATGATTGGATAGGTTTAGAACAGATGCTGGGTTTCGATATTTCCCGAGAAATATCGGGGGCATGATTCGCCAAAATAAAGGAGGAGCCGATTGTGAGTATGAAAAGAGCGCTCGTGAGCGTGTCGGATAAAACAGGTATCGTGGATTTTTGCCGCGAGCTGTCGCAGCTGGGTGTGGAAATCATTTCGACAGGGGGCACAAAAAACCTGCTGGCGAAGGAAGGCGTTCCGGTCATCGGTATTTCTGACGTTACCGGGTTCCCTGAAATCCTTGATGGACGCGTTAAAACGCTGCATCCTACTGTACACAGCGGCTTGCTGGCGGTGCGCGACAGCGAGGAACACCAAGCACAGATGAAGGAACTGGGATTGGACTATATCGACCTGGTGGTCGTTAACCTGTACCCGTTCCAAGAAACGATTGCAAAGCCGGATGTTACCTATGAGGACGCCATCGAAAATATCGACATCGGCGGACCTACGATGCTTCGTTCGGCTGCGAAAAACCATGCGTTTGTCACCGTTGTTGTCGATGCGGCTGACTATGGAACCGTGCTCGAGGAAGTACGTACGGGCGGCGATACGACATTGGAAACGCGTAAACGGCTTGCGGCCAAAGTTTTCCGCCATACGGCGGCATACGATGCCTTGATCTCCGATTATTTGTCGAAGGTGACGGGCGATCCGTTGCCAGAGCGTTTTACGGTCACCTACGAGAAAATCCAAGATTTGCGTTATGGCGAAAATCCGCATCAAAAAGCGGCGTTTTACCGCAAGCCGTTGGCAGCAGCGGACACGCTGACGAATGCAGAACAACTCCACGGCAAGGAGCTCTCCTACAATAACATCAACGATGCGAACGCGGCGCTGCAAATCGTGAAGGAATTTGATGAGCCGGCGGTTGTCGCGGTCAAGCATATGAATCCTTGCGGCGTTGGCGTCGGGGCCAGCGTGCTGGAAGCTTACAAAAAAGCGTACGAGGCCGACCCTGTGTCGATCTTCGGCGGGATCGTTGCTGCCAACCGCATCATTGATGCGGACACGGCGATGCTGATGAAGGAGATTTTCTTGGAGATTATTTTAGCACCAGGTTTCACGGAAGAAGCGCTGGAGATTCTCACGAAGAAGAAAAACCTCCGTTTGCTGAAGCTTGGCGGTCTGGAGCTGGGCGCAAGCCGCAGCAGCCAGTTTGTCGTCACCTCGATTGACGGCGGGATGGTCGTGCAAGAAAGCGATGTGCATACGCTGAAAGAGTCCGACTTGACGGTGGTTACCGACCGCAAGCCAACCGAAGAAGAGCTGAAACAGCTGCTGTTTGGCTGGAAAGTCGTTAAACATGTGAAGTCGAACGCGATTGTTCTGGCGAAGGACGATATGACCGTTGGCGTCGGCGCGGGGCAGATGAACCGCGTTGGTGCCGCGAAGATCGCGATCGAGCAAGCAGGCGAGAAAGCGAAAGGCAGCGTCTTGGCGTCCGACGCGTTCTTCCCGATGGGCGATACGGTCGAAGCGGCGGCCCAAGCCGGGATTACGGCGATTATCCAACCGGGCGGCTCCGTGAAGGACGAGGAGTCCATCAAAGCGGCCAACGAGCATGGCATCGCGATGGTCTTCACCGGCGTGCGCCATTTCAAGCACTAAGATTGAGCTTAACGGCAGGACCGCTGCGGCGGCCTGCCGTCTTTTCGCAGATGCGCTAACCTGCGTGGGACAATTAACTGTAAAACCTACCGTTATTTCAGCTGAAACGCTGGATTTTGACGAATTAGCTGTAAAACCTGCCGTTAATTTGAGCAAAAATGATTGGATTGATGCTTTGGGCTTAAATTAGCGGTACATTTTCCAGTTATTTTCGTTTGAATTCGGGTTGAGTGGAAAATTAACAGTAGAATTTCCAGTTCGTTTCGAAAAAGACTAGTTTGTAGACCAAACGGTAATCGGCATATTTCATTTCATTAACGAATTTGTGCCGAAACAGGCGAGACTGGACAACTTCTAAATTTTGAGCTCAGAAGTGAGGAGGAGACTATGGACATTTTGGTGATTGGCGCCGGAGGGCGCGAGCACGCGATTTGCTGGAGCCTGGCGAAAAGCCCGAAGGCCGATAAAATTTATTGCGCTCCGGGGAATGCGGGAATCGGACAAATCGCCGAGCTGGTGCCGATTCAGGTGAACGAATTCGAGAAGCTGGCGGCTTTTGCGGAGGAGAAGCGCGTAGGTTTGGTTGTCGTAGGTCCGGATGATCCGCTGGCTGAGGGCATCGTAGATGTGTTCGAAGCGAAGAACATCCCGGTATTTGGACCGCGTAAGAATGCTGCGCATATCGAGGGCAGCAAGACCTTCATGAAGGATCTGTTGAAAAAATACAACATTCCAACGGCAGCCTATGAGAAATTTGATAACTACGAGCAGGCGCTTCAGTATCTCCAAAGCCGTCCGGTTCCAATCGTAATTAAGGCGGACGGGCTTGCGGCAGGCAAAGGCGTTACGGTCGCCTTCACTCGCGAAGAGGCGGAAACGGCGCTCAAGAACATTATGATTGACAAAGTGTTCGGCGAATCCGGAAGTCAGGTTGTGATTGAGGAGTTTCTGGAAGGCCAAGAAATGTCGATCCTGTCGTTCGTCGACGGGGAAACGGTCCGTCCCATGGTTGCGGCGCAAGACCACAAGCAGGTGTATGACGGCGACAAAGGCCCGAACACCGGCGGCATGGGAACCTACTCCCCGTTGCCGCATATTGCAGATTCGATTATCGAAGAGGCCATTGAAACGATTATCAAACCAACGGCAAAAGCGATGGTTGCCGAAGGCCGGCCATTCCGCGGCGTGTTGTTTGCCGGCTTGATGATCACGCCGGACGGCAAACCGAAGACGATCGAATTTAACGCCCGCTTTGGCGATCCAGAAACCCAGGTGGTTCTGCCGCGCTTGAAAAGTGATCTGCTGGAGATTTTCTTGGCGGCGGTGAATGGGACGCTGGACCAGGTCGATATCGAGTGGAGCGAGAAAGCGGCGGTTTGCGTTGTATTGGCTTCCGGCGGATATCCAGCCTCCTATCCAAAGGGACTGCCAATTCAAGGGCTGGAAGAAGCCCAATCTGCAGGGGCTTTGGTGTTCCATGCCGGCACGGGCAAGAACGAAGCAGGCGAGTGGGTCACGAACGGCGGCCGTGTACTTGGCGTGGTTGGCCGTGGAAGCTCGATTGCCGAAGCCCGGGACAACGCCTACGAGGCGGCGAACCTCATTACGTTTGAGGGCAAGCATCAACGGTCGGATATTGCCGCTAAGGCGCTTGTATAGGGAGATCATCCGGCTAGGATAATCCGCTGCCGATTCGAGCATGTTAAGGGATATTGGGGATTCTCTTTACGAAAGTCCCTGGAATACTCGAATGGGAGGCGGCATCATCATGAGCGACAAAATGAAGGAAATGCTCCCGGTCTCGCGCGAAGAAGTGGAAGTCGACGGCGTATACCGGGATGAGCTGGGACGGGAAGTCTATTTGCAAAAAGGCGAGGAGTTCCCTTCCGACCCCGTGTACGGCACGATGGAATGGGAGCTGACCGAGCTGGCCCAAGAGACGAACTCGAAAGGTCATACCGATGACCGTCTAATACCAAAGAAACGATAAGCTATAGGTTTGAACGTGAAACGCCCTTCCGAGCTCGGGAATATTTGCCCGTCCGGAGGGGCGTTTCCCTGACTAGACAAAATAACTTGAACCGGAGGCGGTTTCAGGTGTAACTTTATAAGATTGAGAGAACTCAGTTAAAGCGAGGAGAAATAGATGAACCAGGCGGAACGACAAACGGTAGGCATGGAAGACATCGTCAAAGCGCATCACGTGCTGAAGGAAGTAGTTATTCGAACTCCGTTGCAGCTCGACGCAACGTTATCGGCTAGATATGAATGCAATGTCTATTTAAAAAGAGAGGATCTGCAGGTCGTACGCTCCTTCAAGATACGCGGGGCATACAACATGATCCGCAGCCTGCAGCCGGAGGATTTGAAGCGAGGCATTGTGTGCGCGAGCGCCGGCAACCATGCGCAGGGGGTAGCCTTCTCCTGCAATGCGCTAGGCATTCAGGGGAAAATCTATATGCCCAGCACGACGCCCAACCAGAAAATTAAACAGGTTAAAAGATTTGGCGGCGAGCACGTGGAGGTCGTTCTGATCGGCGACACTTACGATGATGCTTATGCGGAGGCGATGAAAGCTTGCCAGGAAGGCGGGATGACATTCATTCACCCGTTTGACGATCCGAAGATTGTGGCCGGAAACGGGACGATTGGCATGGAAATCATGGAAAGCTTGACCGTACCTGCAGATTATGTCTTCGTCACCATTGGCGGCGGCGGGTTGGTGTCGGGCATTAGCACTTATTTGAAAACAGTAAGCCCCGATACGAAGATCATCGGTGTTGAACCATCCGGTGCGGCGTCCATGACGGAAGCGTTAAGACAGAAGCAGGTTGTCACGTTGGAATCAATCGATAAATTTGTGGACGGCGCGGCGGTGAAGCGAGTTGGCGATTTGAATTACGACATTTGCGCAAACCTTCTGGACGACATCGTTCAAGTTCCGGAAGGCAAGGCATGTACGACGATTCTGGAGCTGTACAACGATAGTGCCATCGTCGTCGAACCAGCGGGGGCGCTCCCTGTCTCGGCGCTGGACATGTACCGCGACCAAATTCGCGGGAAGACGGTCGTCTGCGTAATCAGCGGCGGCAACAACGACATCGACCGGATGCAGGAAATGAAGGAACGGTCGTTGATCTATGAAGGGCTGAAGCACTACTTCTTGATAAACTTCCCTCAGCGGGCCGGAGCGCTTCGCGAATTCCTGGAAGAGGTGCTTGGGCCAAACGATGACATCACGCGGTTCGAGTATACGAAGAAGCACAATAAGGAGAACGGTCCGGCTTTGGTTGGCATTGAGCTGAGTGATAAAGCCGATTACGAACCGTTGATCGGACGTATGACTGCGAAAGGCATCGTATATACCGAGCTGAATCGGGATTTGAATTTGTTTAATTTACTGATTTAAGCTTAAATAGCGAAAAAAATAGGTGAGCAGCCCTCTTCGACATTGGTCGGGGAGGGCTTTTTGGCATGTATAGAAGTTTGGAGCGGGAAGGAAAGAAGTATTGATCGGGGACGAAACAGGTTGTTCCTGGGTTCGGGAAGGAATCAGGTTGGGCCAGAGGTCGGGAATGGGTCAGGTTGGAGACTGGCAAGGAGGCAGGGTTCGGAGCGGGTGCGCTTCCGGTCAGTTTCCGGGTCCTTTCCGGTTCGTGTCTGGCCTGTTTGCGGCCCAGATCCGGGCTGGTGTCCGAGTTGGTTGCCTGTGCCGGATCGAGCTGGGTTCGAGTCGGGACCTGCGTCGTAACGGAACGTACGGACCTTATTCGTAGATTACAAGGCTCTTCTGAATTCTAACGGAACTCAGAGGCGTTATTTGGACGGATCATCGTTAATTAGGGCTCTTTTTCACTTCATAAGGTCTCTACGTTCCGTTAGCTCGGGAAATGGCGCGGGAAATTGCAAATAACGTCGCTACGTTCCGTTAGACTTGCACGTTGAAAAAACTGATTCGATCCTTGTTGACAATACTAATATCCTAGTGTACTATTTAACTATCATACTGATACAATGTAATCGAAACCATGGAATCGAACACGTCGAACACGTCGAACACGTCGAACACGTCGAACACGTCGAACACGTCGAACACGTTACTCATCATCAGATTCAAACACAAGCAAGGGAAATTTCAGTATCGTATTTACGAGCATCGATCAAATAAAGGAGTGAATGAGTGTGCAACAACAATCTATTGAAAATGCTGCCCAGGGCTTGGGAGCAGCTGCGACGAAATCGTTAGGACAACAGCAGGGGAAAGGGCAAATGCAAGTGCAAGGGCATGAGCCCGTCGTCTTGTCGGTACAAAAAGTGACGAAAGCGATTGGTAACAAACGGCTGGTCGATAAGCTGTCTTTCGAAATTCGGCGGGGAGAGATCGTAGGTCTGCTCGGACCTAACGGTGCCGGGAAGACGACCACGATTCGGATGATCGTGGGTCTGATCGGAATGACTGAAGGCGATGTGAAGATCAAAGGTTTTAGCATCCGAAATCATTTCATGCAAGCGATCGCCCATGTCGGCGCGATTATTGAGAATCCGGAGTTTTACCCGTACATGACGGGATATGACAATCTGAAGCAGTACGCACGAATGAGTGAAGGGATTACGGAGGAGCGGATTCAAGAAGTCACCCGATTGGTAGGCTTGGAGAAGGCGATGAAAAAACGTGTCAAAGCGTACTCGCTAGGTATGCGTCAGCGCTTGGGCATCGCACAAGCTTTGTTACATCGGCCATCGATTCTGATTCTCGATGAGCCAACCAACGGGCTAGATCCGGCGGGGATTCGGGAAATGCGTGACTATCTGAAGCGTATTGCGGCTGAAGAAGGGATTGCCGTTCTGGTCTCCAGCCACTTGTTGGCCGAAATGGAGCTGATGTGCAGCCGCGTGGTCGTCATTCAGGAAGGGAAGTTCGTGACCGAACGCGCCTTGGGTGAGCCGGTTGAGAAAACCGAGGAACGGGTGAATGTGACGTTCCGGGTCGGCGATGTCGAAGCGGCCAAAACTCGGCTCATCCGGATGGAAGAAATCCGCCTGCTGGGAATGTCCCCAGAACGGAACGAAGTGACGGTCGCCGTGCGCGACAGCTATATCCCACGCGTCGTGAGCGCGCTGGGCAGCGAAGGCATCGCCATCTACCGGATTGAAGAAGTGAAGCAATCCCTGGAAGACGAATTCTTGAAATGGACGGGAGGAAATCAAATTGCGTAAATTTACTCCACTTGTTGTGAACGAATGGTTGAAGATGTCCAAGAAAAAAAGCTTTATCGTTCCCTATACCTTGATCGCCGCGGCGATTGCCGGGATGCTATACATGATGTACGCTTTCTCGCAGGAGAAGTTAGGGTTCCTTGATTTCGCATCCATGGCCATTGCCCGAAACGGCTTGGGTCAAATGACGACGTTGCTGGTCATTATTTGCACCGCGGGGATTGTGGCGAAGGAACACAGTCTTGGTACGATCAAGCTGTTGCTGATCCGCTCGCAGAGCCGCAGCCGGATCTTGGCCTCGAAATACGTGGCTGTGCTGCTGTTTACGCTGTCGCTCTTCGTCTTTTCCCTGGCGGTTGCCCTGTTGGGCGGAGGGTTGGTCTACGGGTTCGGATCTGCCAGCGTACAGGGAATCAGCTGGAGCGAAGTGCTAACCAACACCTTGTATTCGTTCATCTATACCGTGGTTTACGTTACGATCACTTTCCTAGCAAGCATTCTTACTCGTTCCACCGGAGCGACGATCGGAATCGGCATGTTCCTTGTTGTGCTGGAGGAGCTGGTGGTGGCCTTGCTTTCGAGATACGCCTTCGCCAAGTACCTCATCTTCGCCAACGCTGATTTGTCGGTATATCTCAACGGTAATCCGCCGATGCCGGGCATGACATTAACCTTCTCCTCCGTGGTGATCGCCGCCTATTTGGTCTTGTTTCTTGCAGTAAGCTTTGTTACGTTTAAAAAACGGGATGTCGCTTGACCGGTAGAATCATGAACGGCGGCACGGCGGAAAGGAGCCAAGGGAACGTGAGCATCGAATTTGATAATAATCTGCCGATCTATCTGCAAATTATGAATTATTTAAAGAGAGAGATCGTCACCGGCCGACTGAAGGGCGGTGACAAAATTCCGTCGGTCCGCGAGCTTGCGGCCGAGCTGCAAATTAATCCGAATACCGTGCAGCGGACTTTTCAGGAATTGGAGCGTGAAGCCATCGTGGAAACGAAACGCGGACTCGGAAGATACGTGACAAGCGAGGAATCGAAAATTATGACCATCAAAAAAGAAATGGCCGGCGAGCTGCTGGATCGCTTTATCGGAGGCATGCAGGAGCTGGGCTTCAGTAACGAGGATATTGCGGCGCTGGTCGCCGACGCTATGAAGGCTAATGAGCGACGCTAAAGGAGGGCAACCATCAATGAAACCGCTACTGGAAGTACAAGGTGTATCTAAATCGTACGGCAGCAAAAAGGCATTGCATGGGGTGTCCCTAAGCGTCGATAAAGGAAAAATCGTTGGCCTGCTTGGCACGAATGGAAGCGGCAAAAGCACGCTGATGAAAATCGCCGCCGGCCTGATTCATCCTTCGGCAGGTAAGGTGTCAGTGGACGGAACGCCGGTGGGACTAGCGACAAGATCGTTAGTTTCCTTCATGCCCGATCGACCATTAACGGAATCGTGGATGAAGGTGCGGGATGCGATTGGATTTTATCGTGATTTCTACCCGGATTTCGATGAGGAGAAGGCAGGCACAATGCTCGACTTCATGAATCTGAATGAGAAGGATAAAATCAGCTCCCTGTCGAAGGGCATGAACGAACGGCTTCAGCTGACGTTAACGTTATCGAGAAATGCCAAGCTGTATCTGCTCGACGAGCCGATCGGCGGGGTGGACCCGGTGGCCCGGACTAAAATTTTGGACGCAATTGTGGAATTTTACAATGAAGATAGTAGCCTCATTATCTCTACCCATCTGGTTTCGGATATTGAGCGGATTTTCGATGAGGTCATCTTTATTCGCAGCGGCGAGGTTGTTATGCAGGAGGAAGTAGAGAATTTGCGGATTCGCTATGGCAAGAGCGTCGATGACATGTTCAGAGAGGTGTTCGCATAAATGATGAAGCTGTTGAAGTACGATATCAAACAAAATGCCAATACCGTGCTGGGACTATTCGCCGTCTTGGTGATCTTGCAAGTCCTTCTGTCGATCACAGGTAACCTTCGCCAGTGGGATGCAGAAACCATCTTTGGCTTATCCCTTGTTCTGTATTTTACGGCTGTCATTTTCATGCTCGTGCAGTCCTGTAAAACATTTGCCTACAATATCAAAGCCTATCATCGCCGTCTGCTCCCATTGCATCCGGTATGGACGATTCTCTCCTCGCTTGTGTTCAGTTGGCTTGTGGCGCTGATCATCGGGGCCATTGTCTTGATTCATGCGGCGATCTATTATCGGGTGGCTCAAGTACAGATCGATTTTGTTCAGATCGGGACCACGGGGTTCGGGAACACGGTGCTCATTATTTTGAGCATCGTTTGGATGTATACACTGCTGGTGTTGACGATTTTTATGGCGATCACGATTGGCGCCAGCGTCAGCATCCGTGGCAAAGCCGGGACCTGGGTAGGCATCATTTCCTTCTTCGTCATTCAGAACGGAATGTCTTGGGTGGAAGGTTTGCTCTTTAAAGGCACCAATAGTACCTTTGCCAATTTCGGGATCATTCAGATTGGGATGGTCGAGGAGAACGGCGCAGTGACGAGGGAATCGGTAAATCTGCTCCCGCTCGGGCCTTTCCTGCTTGAAGTGGTTGTAGCCGTATTGATGTTTTACGCGATCACGTATTTACTCAAGAAACGGATTGAGATTTGATCTCCCTAGGATAAAGCAAAAGCCGCATCTTCCTCATTGTTGGGGGATGCGGCTTCTGCTATTTTTGTTTAATTTTTCGAGCGGCGACCAAAAAAGAAAATTTGCCCAGCCAGTCCCACGGCAAACAAGATCAGGCTGTCCCAAGGTGAAACGGTAAACGACGGCATGATTCGATTTAATACGGTGCCCACAACGATCAACACGGCCGCAACGGCAATGTAAGTGCCGAACGCACGAAGGTTAAAGCCGCGCGGCCCCGCGTTGGGCGGCATGCCTGGTCTCGCTCCGGGCCCTGCTGGTTTTGCTTCTCCGGCAGGCTCTTGACCTTCGCTGGCTTTGGAGCTTTGCCCAAGGAAGCGAGTGACCAGCTCAACCAATACAATGGACAGAACGGCGATAATCAACAGCGAGGAGGTGCTGATCAGGGTATACTCGAGCTCCCCGCCAAACCATTTGCTGAAGAAACCGGTGATCATATAAATAAAGAAGACCCAGGTCAAAGCTACCCAGGGGATCATCGTATAATATTTGATTTTGTCCTTCAGCGTTCGGGGCTTCCGTGCCTTTACGTCCTCCGCCAGCTCTGCGCAATAAGCCTTTGGATCGGGGCCGAAGCGTTCTGCCGCCGAAATGCCTTTGGCTTGGCTCTTGATGATTTGCCGGGCAATGTCTAGCAGGAGCTCTTCCCCCTTGGCCTCACTAAGCGAGCTGGAGCCGGAACGGAAGTACAAGACCATTTCCCCGAAATACGCTTCGTTCTCCGGCGTCATTTGCTGTCGCAGCCGTTTGGTTTCGCCGATCATTTCGTGGATGTACATGGTAGTATCTCTCCTCCCAGTTTCTTCCGTAGTATACTGCATAGATTGTCTCATTCGCAAGGGACCAAGGCACGGCAGAAGTGGAAGGGAAACAGAACTAATGGATTATGAACATTCCTTGAACCAGGAATAAAAAGCGTCCTTCCCACCAAAAACTAGTTCCTAAGCAAAACGGCAGGCGTCGGCCTCAGCCTAAATTTGGATTTGATGCCTGACAGGCCGGTCTGCACATCATCATACTAAAGTTGCGGGAGGCAGAGCCATGGGAAAATATGAATCGGAGCTGACCCGGAGGTATTTGCTGAACAGCAACTCTCGGGGAAGCCTGGAAGAAGTCGTAACCAATGAGAGCGATGAAGAAATCGCCATGTTATGCGGGGATGACGAGGCATGTGACGAAGGGGATCTGGGGAATCACCGGTTTATGAAAGAATGGGAGGGCCGGGTTACGACCCATGCGTACTTCCGCCAATCCTACGAGTAAGTGAGTTTCTTGCGATTCTTCAGCGATCCGATTGACACCTCGGCTCGGGTAATGATAAGATAAGTTTAAATCATATTAAACTTATCGGATTTAAAGTATATATCATTGCCGAAGTACGGGGGAGGAGACGGGTTATGGAAAGACAGATCGTCATCAATCATGGAGAAGAACAGCTTGCGGCCAGCATACATTACCCGGCCGAGAACAAACAAGGGGGGCGCTGCCATCGCGCTCCCTTGGTCGTCATCTGTCACGGATTTGTAGGCAGCCGTATCGGCGTCGACCGTCTATTCGTCAAGACTGCAAGGGAGCTTGCAGCCGACGGCTTCCTCGTGCTTCGCTTCGACTATCTCGGATGCGGCGAGAGCACCGGTTCTTACGGCGACCATGGCGTAGAGTCGATGATCGCCCAGACCCGTTCAGTGCTGGATTATGGCTTAAGCGCATTTGACGTTGATCCGACCCGGGTATCGTTGCTTGGACATAGCCTTGGCGGGTTGATCGCTCTCTTAACCGCAATTCGCGATCGGCGTGTGAAGAACCTTGTCCTATGGTCGGCGGTGGGCTATCCGTTCAGCGATATTGTGAAAATCACCGGACGCGATCTCTATGACCGGGCGGTCAAGCAAGGAAGCGCCGATTATTTGGGTTATAGACTAACGCCGGAATTTTTTGATTCGCTGGGCGAATATCAACCGTTCCAGGAAGCCGTTAAATTTGCCGGTGACGTCTTGGTCGTGCATGGAACCTCAGACGATATTATTCCGGCGGATTATGCTTTCTTATATCAGAAGGTATTCTGGCTGCGCCCCGAAGGGCGCTGCGATAAGGAGATTATTTTCCAAGGCAATCACACGTTTTCATCCGGCGATCATCAGCAACAGGTCATCCGGAAGACCAAGGAATGGCTTGGAGGTTTGGAAGCTCTGCAGTCGGAGTGGCAGCATTGGATGATCTGAGATCATTACAGGAGAACAACGTCAAACCCACGCGTACAAAAACTGGTAAAATCCTTCGGGGATGGATACAATGAAGGTGTAACCATTTTTTGGCGTAGGGAGGTTTGGGAGATGTCTCAGCCTGCATTGTTTATTGCACATGGATCGCCTACATTAGCGATTGAGAAGAACGCGTATACGGATTTTCTTCACCGTCTAGGTCAGGAAATGCTGGAGCCGCCCGATGCCATTGTGGTCTTCTCGGCGCACTGGGATGCTCCGGATCAATGGGTCTCAACGGATGCGAAGCATACGACGATGCACGATTTCTACGGCTTCCCGGAAGAGATGTATGAAATCGAGTACCCTGCCCCGGGCAGCCCTGAGCTTAGTGGAGAGATCGAGGCGATTTTTCGAGCACACAATCTGCCTTACAAAGCATCAACCGGCAGAGGCCTGGACCATGGAGCCTGGGTAGTGCTGCGGCTGATGTATCCGTCTGCCAATATCCCTGTCGTAGCCTTGTCGGTGGACGCCAAACGCGAGCCGGAAGAGCAGTATGCCATCGGCAAAATGCTCACAGAGTTGCGGCAACGGAACGTTCTGGTCATCGGCAGCGGCGGACTTGTTCATAATCTTCGTTTGCTCGACTGGGAAGGCCGAGAACCGGCAGCGTGGGCCGTGGAGTTTGACGATTGGATTGGCCAGCAGCTGGAGAACTGGGACTTGCGGCAGCTCTTTGATTATGACCGCAAAGCCCCGCATGTCCGAATGGCGATCCCTTCGTATGGACGGGAGCATTTTGTTCCGCTCTTCTACGCCATGGGATCGGCAGACGATGAACGGCATGCTGTGAAGTTGTTTCAGGATTATCAATACGGCAGCCTTAGCTTAAACTGCTGGAAGTTCGGCGGTCGTTGACGGGCAATTAACCTGGTTCGGAACGACCGATCCATATAAATAAGCGCAGAACCTCAAGGGTTGGGGTCTGCGCTTTTCTTTTTTTGAAGTTGTGACCGGTTAACGCCGCCGTCCATAGCGGTTGCGGAAGTGAGGCTGGATGAAGTAGTCCAAGCCGATCCGCCCGGCGTTCGTGCCGGCGACGACGATAAAGATTTGGAGCAGCAGCAGCTGCGGGTTCGTACTTACGGTGCCGGAGAACAGGAAGGCAAAGTTCATGACCATGCCAAAGAAGGCTGCCAGCCAAGTAAAACCGCCCAGAATTAAGCCCAGCCCGACGAGCACCTCGCCGTAAGGGACAAGGATATTAAACAAACTGACATTTGGCAAAGCAACATGCTCGAGAAAAGATGCCCACCAGCCTTGCACCGCGGGATGGTCGCCGCCGCTCTTGGCCAATGCGCCTGTTAGAAATCCAGCGGAATCAAATCCGCCGGTAATTTTGCTCCAACCGGAAGTAAGCCACTCATAACCTACATATAGTCTGAACAGCAAGAGGAGCCAAGAGGCAACAAGGCTCTCCCTTAACCATTTTACGATCATCTCTTCATCTCTCCTTTCCTGTAGTATGCAGATGAAGAGCTCGATTTTAAACCCCCAAATCAAGAATTAAGGTGAAATAGAGGAGTTTGCGAGGAAGTTTGCTTTGTTTCCGGCTTCCCCCAGTAGAGGAATTCAACGTATAATGTAAAAAACTTAAGAATTTTGACGGAGGACATGCCTTTGAAATCATTGAAGTTAAGTTGGCTGCTGCTCTTATTCTTGCTTATCATGATGCTCGCCGCGTGCGGGAAGGTCGGGGAGACGGCCTCGCCTGAGGAAACCCAAGTGCCGCCGCAACAGACGGAGACCCCGGAGGACACTGCTGAGCCCGAACCGGCGCCGCCAGCCTATACGGCTCCGCTGACGGGATTGCCGCTGGAGGAGCCGCTGACCCGCAGACCGCTGGCGATCATGATTAACAATGCGCCAGCCGCTCGCCCGCAATCCGGATTAATCGACGCGGATGTTGTATACGAGGTATTGGCGGAAGGCGGAGTCACGCGGCTTGTATCCATCTTCCACAGTCATGCGGACAACGCCAAGATCGGCCCGATTCGCAGCATTCGCCCGTACATGATCGATTTGGGCGAGAGCTACCACGGGGTGTTGGTGCATGCCGGGGCGAGCAACGAAGCGTTTGCGATCCTGCAAAGACAGCATAAAGAGGATTTGGACGAGATCACCAATGCCGGTGCTTACTTCTGGCGGGACAAGTCCCGGAAGGCGCCGCACAATTTGTATTCCAACGTAGAGAAGCTGCTGGAAGGCGCCGCGAAGCGCGGGTTTGCTACGGAAGATACAGCGGTGCCGGGGTATCTTTTTTATAAGGAAAATGAACAGCCTCATTCGCTGGAGACCGCCACTCACGTAGAGATTAAGTTCCAACTGGACAGCTACCGGGTTGGTTACGATTATGATGCTTCGTCCGGGCTTTACAAGCGGTTTATGAATGGGGAGCCTCACAAGGACTTGGAAACCGGTGATCCAGTGACCGCTGCGAATGTTGTTGTCATGGGAGCAGACCACCGGGTACTGGACGATGTCGGTCGTCTGGAAGTCGGACTGCAACTGGGCGGGGACGCGATATTGTTCCAGCAAGGCAAAGTCATTCGGGCCAATTGGATCCGCAAGGAGGGCGATATCATCCGGTTCATTCAGGATAACGCGGAGATTCCGATGGTGCCGGGACAGACCTTTATTCACGTCGTTCCCAATTCGCCGAGTTTCGACAGTCATGTAAAGGCAGAGTAAAGGCGAAAAAAGGCGAATTATGTATTTTTATGGTGATTAGAGGATAACTTTGGGAGAATCAGGGGAAATATAAGCGAATGATGGTGAAATGTTTGCGACAATATTTCCTATCTATGATGCAGTTGTGATAAGATATTCAGGGTTGTGTAAAACATCAACCCAAGAACTACCTTATGGAGAGAAAAGGGGATACTGATGCGACTGAAGAAGAAAGATATCTTTTTCCAGACGTTAGAGAATATGGCAGATACGATCGTGCACTCGGCGGACTATTTCGCCCAGCAGGTCGCGGACTTCAAGGACGTTGAAGCCTTCGCCAAGAAGATGAAGGAGTTCGAATCCCAATGCGATGAGTACACACATAAAATCATCGTGGAATTAAACAAAACGTTTATTACGCCTATTGAGCGTGACGATATTATGCATTTGATTACCGCGCTCGACGATGTGATCGATGGTTTGGAAGCCACGACATCCCGCTTTTTCATGTACAATCTGAACGGGCCGGATGAATATATCGCGCGCTTTGCCGAAATTTTGCGTAACTCGGCTTATGAGATTCAAAAGGCGATTCATTTGCTATCCCAGAAAAAACTGCTGGCGATCCGCGAATATACGATTCGTCTCAACGACCTGGAGAATCAAGGCGATGAGCTGCTGCGGATTTGCATCAAGGAATTGTTCATGAAGGTTACCGATCCAATCGAATTGATCAAGAAGAAAGAGATTTACGAGCGGTTGGAGACGACAACTGATGCCGCTGAGAAGGTCGCCAACATGCTGGAATCCATCATCATGCGTAATTCTTAAGATAACTTCACTATATATTCGATGTTCGGGAGGTTGGAATTGCGCGGATTTACATAGAGAGATAGCCATCTGTGCAAAAATGCTATGGATACGAGTTTAATGATTATGCTTATCGTTATCATACTGGCGTTGGCGTTCGACTTCATTAACGGGTTTCATGACACGGCCAATGCGATTGCGACTTCAGTATCAACACGGGCGCTGAAGCCGCGCACAGCCATCATGATGGCTGCGGTTATGAACTTCCTAGGTGCTATCTTGTTTACCGGGGTCGCCAAAACGATCGGGGGCAGTGTCGCAGATCCGGCAAAGCTGGATAATGGTCTGGAAGTCCTGGTCGCCACACTATTGTCGGCAATTATTTGGAACCTCATTACCTGGTGGTTTGGCATCCCATCCTCTTCTTCTCATGCGCTGATCGGTTCCTTAGCTGGGGCGGTCTACGTTGGAGCTGGGGCGGACAAGCTGAACTGGAGCGGATTTACAACGATTGTGGAAGGGCTGGTGTTCTCCCCAATCATCGCTTTTGTGATTGGTTATATCATCATGACCATCTTGCGATGGATCTTTGCGCGGCGTAGTCCGCATACGGTGAACAAAGGCTTCCGGTCGATGCAAATCGTAACCGCAGCGATCCAAAGCTTCACGCACGGCACCAACGATGCGCAGAAAGCGATGGGGATTATTACGTTCGCCTTGGTCACCGCGGATTTCCAAGATCATATGGAGGTACCGTTGTGGGTTAAGCTGGCCGCAGCAACAGCAATGGCGCTGGGGACATCGGTGGGCGGTTATAAAATCATCAAGACGATGGGTACGAAGATCTTCAAAATCGAGCCGATCAACGGTTTCGCCGCGGATCTTTCCGCTGCATCGGTTATTTTCGGGGCCACGTTGTTTCATTTGCCCGTCAGCACGACGCATGCCATCACCTCGTCCATCCTTGGTGTAGGTGCTGCCAAACGGTTCTCTGCCGTACGTTGGTCGATGGCTGGGCGCATCGTGATTGCCTGGGTAATTACGATTCCGATTGTGTTTGTCATGGCGGGGTTAATCTATAAATTGTTGTTCTAAATGGAGTTAAGCCAATCTGATGAGGATTGGCTTTTTTTGGGTTAGATTTGGTGCTGGGCAGCCAAGTAAAAAATAAAGCCGCCGCCGGGTTAACGGCGGCGTTTTCCCGATTTAACCGACTTGCCGGATTTGCCGGTTGCGGAGCGTTTACCAATGCGGCCAGATCCGGTACGGCTGCCGCTTTTCTTGCGATTGGATTTGCGGCGGCGGGGCGGGTAATCGTCCCGGCCGAGGCTGCCGGGTCTGCTTTTGCCGCCGGGCAAGAGCGAGGTAAGCAGCTTCGCCATCGGGGCGAATTGTTGTACGGTCTGCATAACTTTCTGCACCTGGCCCATCGTTGCCAAGATGCCGTCGATCCCGCCCATGCGGTCGACGATGCCTTTCAAGTCGCTTAAGCTGGGCAAGGACAGACCGCCGGCTTTTGGCGTGGTTGTCGCAGCCGGGGTAGGTGTTGGCGCCTGGGTCGGTGTGGGTGTCGGCGGAGAATAAGGAACCAGCGAGGAAGCCTCCGCTTTAATTTCGTACGGATTCACCCCCGGGTAAAAATGGGTGTACGGATGGAACGGGGGCACCGGACCCTGGCGGGAATCATAGTTATGAGGCATGGGTATCACTTTCCTTTTCGGATATTTTGCCCGGGCAGGCTGACCGTAAGGCCCGTTTCCTTCTTGTCCGCCCTCCCGAGACAAGACCTAGGAGCGAAATGACATCCGCCGAAGGGGACACGCGCGGATGGTGAGATCGGCGTGATGATCCCTGGCTAGGCGTTTGTATTACTATACTGTATGTGCCCGCCCTGCCTTGCGTATGGACGAATGTCCCGGTTCTGGTGGGCGTTCGCGGAATTTGGGCGTTCTTTCTGTGATGCGTGAAATCGTTAATGCTTGAAAAGGAGTACGCCCCTCGGGTACAATGGGGGTGTGGTACAGTAACGGTAGGGGATGATAATTCAGTGCAGCTGAAGAAATTAAATGACAAAACGATTGATCAATTATTTGAAGCCATTTTAACGTTAAAGAACATCGAGGAATGCTACATCTTTTTTGATGACCTGTGCACCGTTAACGAAATTCAGTCTTTGTCGCAACGTCTGGAAGTCGCCCGAATGTTGGGCAAAGGCAACACATACAACCAGATTGAAGCAGAAACCGGAGCCAGCACGGCGACCATATCCCGGGTGAAGCGCTGCCTAAATTACGGCAACGACGGCTACAAAATGGCGCTTGACCGTTTAGGTCGCTAAGCTTATGACAGACGAAATTCAAGCAAGGTCGATGAGGGTGGCGGACGATGGCCGGGAGATGCTCCCAATGGAGGACGCCAAGAAACCGGGTGTGCTTGTCATCAGCCACGGCTCCCCAGATGAGCACTGGGTAGCTCTTGTGGAGGCGGCGGTAGCGGAAGCGGCGGACGATTTGCCCGCCGGGCTTCCGCTCGCCTGTGCTTTCCTCGAAACGGTGGAAGGCCGCCTGATTCAGGACGGCATCGATCAGCTGGAAGGTCAGGGAGTGACGGACATGATCGTCATTCCCTTATTCGTGTCCTCAGGAAGTACCCATATCGATGAAATCGCTTATGCCCTTGGGGTGAAAGATGCACCGGAGAAGGAAACCGACCTGGAACGTTTTCGGGTTTCCGCTCGGGTGTTTTTTGGCGATCCTATCGATGATGGTCCGCTGGTCGCTAAGATGGTGTGGGACAAAGTGAAGGGGCTGTCCGTACGGCCGGAGCGTGAAGTGCTGCTTCTCGTCGGACACGGCAGCAATCATCCCGGCTTCTTGCAGCGGTGGGAGCGCGGAATTGCCTCGCTGGCGGCGCAATGTGCGGAGCTGGCCGGCCTCGCAGGGGGGGCCGATTATGCGCTTCTGAATCCGGACAGCTTATCGGCCAAAGTCCGTGATTGGTCAGAACGGGGAATGGACGTGATTGTGGCTCCACTTTTCCTGAGCGCCGGATATTTTACGAAGGTCACGATTCCTGAGCGGCTGAAGGGGCTGGCTCATCGTTATTCGGGAGAGGCGTTGCTGCCCCATCCTTTGATGGCTCGCTGGATGTCGCAACAAATATTGAATATAATGGGATCAGTGATAGGTTGACATTATGAGTTCAGGTGGCGTTAGGAAGATGAAAAGAGCTAGGTTGATTTATAATCCAACCTCGGGAAGAGAAGAGATGCGCCGCCTCCTGCCGGACGTGCTGGAGCGTCTGGATCAGGGCGGCATTGAGACGTCGTGTCATGCGACGACCGGGGAAGGCGATGCGACGCGCGAGGCGGCTTTGGCGGTCGAACGCGGATACGACATCATTATTGCGGCCGGCGGTGATGGGACGCTGAATGAGGTTGTGAACGGCATGGCCGGGAAGAGTAATTTGCCTCCGCTGGGGGTGTTCCCGCTGGGCACGACAAATGATTTCGCCCGCGCCATGGGAATTCCTCGGCGTTGGGAGGATTATTGCGACTTGGTCATTGAGAATAAAACCAGACCGATCGATATCGGCAAAGTGAACGGCCGACATTTCATAAATATCGCCGGCGGCGGCAAGTTGACCGAGCTGACATATGAGGTGCCGAGTCGGCTCAAGACGCTGATTGGGCAGCTGGCCTATTATATGAAGGGTATCGAGAAAATGGCCAGCCTGTCGCCAACCAGGTTGATCATCGATGCGGAAGGGCACGAGATTATAGAGGGTGAGTTCATGCTGTTCTTGATCGCCAACAGCAACTCCGTTGGCGGCTTCGAGAAGCTGGCGCCGGACGCGCGCATCGACGACGGGCTGCTGGACGTGATCGCGCTCAAGAAATGCAACCTGGCGGAATTTATCCGTCTGGTGACGATGGCGCTGCGCGGCGATCATTTAGGCGACTCGCACGTCATTCATTTCAAGACGCGGCGTATGGAAGTCACCTCACCCGGCCGTGTGCTGCTCAATCTCGACGGCGAACTGGGCGGCGAATTGCCCGGCGTGTTCGAGATTTTGCCGCAGCATTTGCGGATTTTTGCTTGAGGGTGAAGGCGGGGTGTGTTGTAGGGCGGATGGAGTTAGGGATGTCTGGTTAAGCTGTGTGTGTCAGGTGATGCGGTGTGTGCAGATCAATGCTGTCGATGTTAGATGATGCCGTGTGTGTCATATAACATTATGTAGCTGAGTCAGGAAGGATGTAATCAAACTAGATCGAGGTAGCTTAAGTAAGGAATTTTGGATGTCTGTCCGTGATTGATGGATTTAGAGAGTAATTTACAGGGTTGCCTGAGGCACGCCACCAGGAAGCTTAGGTTGTGAGGATCCCCCGCCGGGTTGGCGGGGGATTTGGCTTGGTTGGGGCAGGTGTGGTGTGGCGGTGGTTCGAAACGTATGGTTTTCGAAATGTATGGTGTTCGTTCGGAATGTATGGTGTTGGAAGGTATGGGATTCGAAGCGAATTAAGTGGAAATTCTACCGTTATTTTTTAAGTAACTACGGTTTTGCGAGAATTAGCTGGAAAAAGTACAGTTAATTTCGCGAGATTAGCTGAAAACGGGGAAAATGGGCCAAATTAGCTGTAGGATTTCCAGTTAATTTTGCGAAATTGGGCCAAACGGGGTAAATTAGATGGAGGATTTACCGTTAGTTGTTTTATCGATGGGCTGGATTAGATGCATTGACGTCGAATGGACGTTCTTCCCTTAATGGCGAGGATTTAGAGTATAGGATTAAAGTATATAGAAAGTATTGGACTAAAGTATATAGTTTGAACTGTGTTAGATAAAGCCATGTTGGAGTAACCGGTTCAGTTGAACATAGAAGGAGAAAGTGATGAAGAAACAACGGAGTAACAATCGACGTCCTGGCGGGGGACGGACAGGTGGAGCCCGAGGACAAGGACAAAAAATAGCCGGCGGTGCGAAAGGCAACCCTGGCGGGCGAGGGGAAGCTTCCGGGAGCCTTCCATCTCGGGAGCGTGCGGCTGTGGCTGTGGCTGCGGAACGGCCTGTCAGCGCGCGGCCTGTTGGGCGCGCCGGGAGCAGCGCGTCTGAAGCCGCGCTGGCGGGCCTTCCCGTCGTGAAAAATGATGAGGTCGTCATCGACATCATCGGGATGAACCACGACGGGGAAGGTGTGGGCCGGGTGGAGGGCTACACGCTGTTTGTAACCGGAGCCTTGCCGGGCGAGAAAGCCCGGGTCAAGGTGCTCAAAACGAAAAAGCAGTATGGCTATGCCAAACTGCTTGATGTGGTTGAGGCGAGTCCGGACAGGGTGGCCGCGCCCTGTCCGATCTATGACAAGTGCGGCGGCTGCCAGCTGCAGCACTTGAGCTATGACGCGCAGCTCGCGTGGAAGCGTCAGCACGTCGTCGACGTGCTGGAGCGCATCGGCAAGCTGCGCGTGGCAGAGGGCGCGCCAGCGGCAGGCGGCAGCGGCGACGCCGGCGCTGCCGCC
>NZ_JAWDJI010000212.1:0-12222 GCF_032465655.1 Paenibacillus sp. 3LSP
CGGCTGGCACTAGCGCTGTCGCCGCCCGAGATCCGCGCAAGCCGGTCCAGGGACACGCGGTATTGCGGCGTGCGCTCCACTGCTTCGGACACCGGCAGGAACGCGTCCGACAGCGGGAACACGATCAGCACAAACGCCGCAATCAGCGTAGCGTCGATCCGGCCAGCCGCAGCTTCGCCGCCGGCCCAATACACCATCGATACGACGACGAGGCCTACAACCAAGTGACCGATAAAGCTGCGCCAGCGTGCCCAAGCCCGCAGCTTGCGGTCCTTCCGCGCAACGGCAGCCTCGTCTTGCTCATACGATTGAAGGAACTCCGCCGAACGTCCGCTGATCACCCAATCCCCGATCCCCATGACGGCATCGGTCAGCTTCTGGTACAGCCCGTTCCGTTCTTGCTTAACCTCCTCGTTCGTCCGCTTCGTCAACCGCAACGAAAGGTACGGCAGCACGACGACGAGCACAAGGATATACGCGGCTAACAGCAACGCAAATGTCACGTCGAACACGCCCATGGCCACGATCACGGCTGCATAGAGAATCAACGCCACGACGCTTGGAAAGACGGTACGGATATACACATTCTGCAGCTGCTCAATATCATCGGCAAGCGCGCCAAGAATGTCGCCCGTCCGGTACCGGGATCGAATGAACAACGCCTGCGGTTCCAACACGCGATAGAGCCGCACGCGCATTTTCGCCAATATCCGCAACACCGTGTCATGCCCAACCAACCGTTCGACATAATGGATGACCGCTCGCCCGATCCCAAACGTGCGAACACCTACAATCGGTACATACACCAGCAAGATGTTGTAAGGCTGTAACGCGGATTTTGAGATCAAGAACCCGGAAGTGAACATCAACATCCCGGCGGAAACCAGCGTTAACACGCCCAGAATCAGATATAACGTAAACCGCCCGCTATATAACCGAAAGTAAGGCCGAACCCAGGACTCCTGCTTCATTTGATCTCCTCCCGCTGCGCCGCCGCCAATCGATAATATGCTCCGCGCTTAGCCATCAACTCGGCATGCGTCCCTGCCTCGACGACGCGGCCTTGCTCCATAACCATGATCCGATCCATTTCGCGCATCCAATGCAGCCGATGGGTCGCCAAAATTACCAGCTTCCCTTCAAACAGAGGCAGCATCGTGTGCTTCAGCTCATATTCCGTCTCGATGTCCAAATGCGCCGTGGGTTCATCAAGCAAAATGACTGGCCGCTTGCTAAGCAAAGCCCGGGCTAACGCCACACGCTGCTCCTGACCGCCGCTCAGAGGCCGGCCGCCGCCGCCAATCTGCTCGTTCAATCCACCCGGCAAGCTGAGCACGAGCCCATCCAGACCAGCAGCTGCCGCCGCGCGTTCCACCTCTTCTCGCGTCGCTTCCGGCGCATTAAAGCGGATATTCTCTTCCAACGTCCCACTGAAAATATACGGCTTCTGCGGGATATAGGTGATTTGCTCCCGCCAGCCCTGGGCCGTCAAATCCCCCAACTCCGTCCCGTTCAGCACAACCCGTCCCGAAGTGGGCCGCAGAAACCCGCCAAGCACATCGATCAACGTCGATTTGCCAGCCCCGCTTTCGCCGATGATGCCGATTTTGCCCATACCGCCCAACGTCAGGTTCACCTCGGCTAAGGAAGGCTTCGCTTCCTCCTCGTGAACGACTCCAATCCCGCGCAGGCTCAGCGTGCTTTCCGGCCCCCACGTCCAGTTCATTCCTGCAGGAACCGGTGCCGCCTTCGCTGCCTCCTCATCCGCGGCAGCAATGATCTCGTTCATGGCTTCGCCTGCGGCCTTCCCGTCTTGGGTAGCATGGAAGTCTGCACCTACCATCCGAACGGGCAGGAAATACTCCGGCGCCAGAATTAGTACGGTTAAGGCCGGCAGCAATACCATCTCCCCATTCACCAATCGAAGGCCCAGGCTGACCGCCACCGAAGCGACGGATAACATCGTAAAGAAGTCCAAGGCAAACGAAGACAGAAAGGCAACCCGCAACGTCTTCATCGTCGCCGACCGGTACGCATCGCTAACCCGGTCGATGGATGTGATGTGCGATTTGCTGCGCCCCAAGAACTTCAGCGTCTCCAGCCCGCGCAGCGAGTCCACGAAATGATTCGACAGCGTCCGGTACGACTTCAGCTGCCGTTCCGTCTGTTTGCGCGCTGCAAGTCCGATCAGGATCATAAAGGCAATCAGAATCGGCATCGTGATCGTCAGGATGATCCCGGAAGCCAGATCGAGCTTAAACACATAAGCCAAGATCAAAATGGGGGTGATACCCGTCGCCAGCGTGCGCGGCAAGAACAATTCCAAGTAATTGCGATACTTGGTCACCCCTTCAAGCACCAACGTTACCAAGTTCCCGGTCCCTTCGGTCCCGGCATAACGCGGTCCAAGCTGAAACAACTTCTCCAGCACCCGCTCCCGCAAGCTTCGTCCCGTCTCTTCGGCAAAAGCATACGCTATTTTCTGCCCCATCATTCCACAGCCCTGACGGACGATAAAAGCAAGCAGGAACAAGCCGGCCCCGCCGGCTTGTTCCTGCAGCTTGGCCCCGGCAAACAGGGCGGAGACAACCTCCGCCAACCATTTGGCCTGCCAGATGATTGCAAAGCTCTGAACGAGGGTCAGCAAGGCCATGATCATCATGACCTGCTTGATCCCCGCAATTTTCATTAATCCGCGTCCCATTAATATTCCAAATGCTCCTTCTCGTGTACGCGTTTATGGAATACGAAATAGCTCCATATTTGATAGCCTAACACGAATGGCAATAAGCTGCATGCGACGATCGTCATGACTTTCAGCGAGTAGTGGCCGGAAGAAGCGGTATCGATCGTTAAGGAGAACGCATCGCTAATCGAGCTGACCATCACCCGTGGGAATAGCCCCACAAATACCGCAGCAATCGACAAAGCGATCATCGCACCGGTCATGCCAAACGCCCAGCCGTCTTTTTGCTTACGAATAAACCAGCCTGCCAGGACAAAAGCAACGACGCCCAGTACAGCCACCAGGCTGATCAGCAAGCCGCGCACTTCAAATACGTCGGTTTCGAAGTACGTCAGCACGCCAAAGATCACGAACAGGGCGGCCAGCGGAATAAGCAGCTTGTGAGCCAGCTTACGGGCACGTTCTTGCAAGCTGCCGGTCGTCCGCAAGGAGGCAAACAGCAGCCCGTGAACGAGGCACAGCATCACAACCGTGATCCCGCCGATCAACGTGTACAGGTTCACCATATCAAACAGTCCGGCCTTCATTTCCATGTCTTCGCCAATCGGCAAGCCCTTCAGCAGGCCGGAGAACACAACGCCCAGCAGGAACGGAGGCAACAGGCTGCCGAGGAAGATCGCCCAGTCCCAGGTGCCTTTCCATTTGCCGCTGTCCACCTTGCCGCGAAACTCAAAGGCAACGCCCCGCGCAATCAACGCGAGCAGCAAAACGACAAGCGGTGTATAGTAGCCGCTGAACAACGTGGCGTACCAGTTCGGAAAAGCGGCAAACATCGCGCCCCCGGCGGTCAACAGCCAAACTTCGTTCGCATCCCAGAACGGGCCAATCGAGTTGATCAGAACCCGGCGTTCCATATCATTCTTGGCCAAAAACTGAGTGCTCATTCCCACGCCGAAGTCGAAACCTTCCAAGAAGAAGAACCCCACAAACAACACCGCGACAAGGACAAACCAAAGCTCATTAAGAGACATGATATCCCTCCTTACCAAATGGATCCCCGACCTGATCACGGCTGGCGGCAGCAATCTCATTTGGTCCTTTCTTGATTACTTTGACGAACAAGTACGCCATCACCGCGCCAAGTGCCCCATAAATGAGGGTGAAGGCAATCAAGGAGAACAGAATTTGTCCGCCTGTGACGCTTGGCGATACGCTGTCCGCTGTCTGCATCAAGCCAAATACCGTCCATGGCTGACGCCCGATCTCCGTCATAATCCAACCTGAAGTATTGGCGATAAACGGCAGGGAAATCGACCACAGCATCATTTTATAGAACCAGTTGTTGTTTGGCTGCTCTAGTTTTTTGCGCCATGCCAAATACGTACCGTACAACCCGAGCACGATCATCAAGCAGCCGGCGAGAATCATAATCCGGAAGCTCCAGAACGTCGTCCGTACCGGAGGGATGTAGTCGCCAGGACCGTAGGTTTGTTCATATTCGGCCTGCAATTCGTGCATGCCTTTCACCTCGCCGGAGAACTTACTGTAAGACAGGAAGCTCAGCAGGTAAGGAATTTTAATCTCAAAATTGTTCTTCTGATCATTTGAATCAATATGAGCATACAGCGTCCAAGGAGCAGGGTCGCCCGACTTGCCCCATAGCCCTTCGGAAGCCGCCATTTTCATCGGCTGCGTCTTCACCAGGTACTGCGCTTGTTGGTGACCAAACATCGCCGTAGCGAACGAAGCGATCAAGGCTACGATAATGCCGATCGTGAACGATTTTTTGAAGAACGCCACATCTTGACGTTTCATCAGCTTATATGCGCTGACCCCAGCGATCAAGAAAGCGCCTGTGGCAAAAGCACCCAACACCGTGTGCGGGAATTCCACCCACAATTGCCCGTTGCCGATCAGAGCGAAGAAGTCGTTCATTTCTGCGCGGCCGTTGTTGATCTCGAAACCAACCGGACGTTGCATAAACGAGTTCGCGGCCAAAATCCAGAACGCCGAGACGGTCGTCCCTAAAGCAACCAGCCAAATACACAACAGGTGCACTTTTTTGGACAAACGATCCCAACCGAAGATCCACAGCCCAATAAATGTTGATTCCATAAAGAAGGCAAACAGCGCCTCCACCGCCAGCGGCGCACCAAATACGTCGCCAACAAAGCGAGAGTAATCCGACCAGTTCATCCCGAACTGGAATTCTTGGAGAATCCCCGTCACGACCCCTACCGCAAAGTTGATAAGGAACAGTTTCCCCCAAAACTTGGCCATCCGTTTGTATTCTTCTTTGCCCTTCACAACGTACATCGTTTCCATGATGGCGATCAGCACCACCAGGCCGATGGACAAAGGTACGAAGAAGAAATGGAAAATCGTTGTCACCGCAAACTGAAGGCGAGCAAGCACAATCGGATCCAGCATTTCTTTTCCCCTACTTTCAAATAATTATTATCTAATGTGAATTCTATCACTGATCCATGAAAACGAACGGGGAAAAAGTAATAATTTTGTGACAGAAATCACATGAGATATGTCACAATTCCGAATATTGACCTGAAACCCGCATCAGATCAACATTTTTTGAGGGTCGTCCAATTTATGAAATTACTGTGAATGGCCTTTCTTCACGCCATCAAGGAGGTGCCTCAGCGTTAACACTGGGTGCCGCCAAAGCATCCGCGGACCGGCAAAAGCCATCACCCGGCGAATCCGCTCCCGCTGGATCGGCGCATAACAATGCACCGGGCACGTCAGGCATGTGGTCTTCCCTTCACCGAACCGGCAGCGGTCCAGCCGCTGCTCGGCATAGTGGTGAAGTTCAGCGCACTCGTCGCATAACCACACGGAGGCGGGATGATGAACCGCAGCACGCCTAGGAGTTCGTTCCCTGTCCCCATGTTCCTTACGGCAATATAGCGCGATCATCCGAGTCACGGTGATCTTTTCCCGGCGAATTCGCGGCCCGTCGTTCTTAAGCATGGCCATCTTATCTTGTCACCTTCTGCGTTCCCCGCGTCTGGAAGGCCAGTCTCCATCCCAGCCACGTTACCGCGATCATGAGCAGTCCGTAGGCCACAACCCCAAACGGAAGCGTCGTTGCCAGCCAATGCAGCACGCCAAATGCGCCGAGCAGCAGCATCAATCCCATGACAACAAAGCTTTGGTTCTGCTGCCCCGCCGCTTCGAAGGGTTCGGAGAAGGGCAGTCCCTTGCGAATGAATAGGAAACAAAGAATCGCGAAAGCAAACATTGCCAATCCCACCACGATCAAGTCCGGAATAATGGACGCTCCGAACAGCACGGCAAATATCACCGCCTCAATCACATATAACGGCAACATGAGCCGAACCAAGCTCGCCAGCAAAGCTCCTTTGTAAATGGACGCTTCGCCGGAGATCGGAGCAGTCCGGTAGATCCAGGCCGCTTTATATCGGCTGGAATAACGCAGCATCATGATGAGTGATGGCAGCATAATCCCGCTAAAGTAAATAAACAAATAAGACCGGGAACCGGAGATCCCCTCCAAGCCCTGATCAAGTCCATTCGAGAATAGGAAGATGAAAGGAAACACGATCGAGAAGCCCAAAGAAGGGTACACCTTCAGCTTAAACTCGCGCTCCGTTCCCAACATTGACCAGGTAAAGCGAAAGTAAGCGCTCTCCTGCGGCGAGGAGCAAAGCCAATCGGAGATTCGGCGCAGCATCTTCCCCGACCGCTGCCCGCTCTTCGCGCTGGGTTCCGCCAGCTTCTGCAGGTTCCGTTCCAAAGCCGGCATTAGCTTCAGATACAGCAGGAAGGCGGCCAGCGGAACAACTACGGACAGAGCTGCCAGCCCGGCATACGTCATCCCTTCGCCCGGATGAAGCAGCGATTGAAATGCAGCGCCAACCCATACCGGCGGCACCAAGTACTGCCACCACGCCGGCTTGAAGACGATGTCCATCTCCGTGAAGTCGAACAGCCGGACCAACACCTGATAACCTACCGCAATTGTGATCGTCATCCCGATTTGCACGTAATTGATCATATCCTTCAGCTTCTCGCCGTCAAAAAACCGCAACACGACCAAATACAACAGCGCGGTCAGCACCACGATCAACAAGTCCATCAGGATGAGCTGCAGCAGCATCAGGGCACAGAACCCGATCCCCTGCCGAATTAATCCAACCGCCAGCGGAATCACCGCGATGGCTCCGGTCAAAAAGAACAGGTAAATAAAGATATGCACCGTCTTCGCCATCGTGAGCGTACGGCGGTTAATCGGCTTCGTCGCCAAAATGCTTCGATCCCGAATATCTAGCAGCACCGAGGAGAAATCGGAGATCATCGAGGTCATCACCATAAACATCATAATGCCAAACAAGATGCTCATCTGAAACAGCAGATTATCCCCCATCAGCACGAACATCGAGCTCAGTCCGCCAAACAGGACATACATCCACAGAGAGCGGAGAAACTGGTTGCTGTCCTCTGGTTCCTGCTTTCGCCTCTTATTTGAGTTTTTGGCCAGCGTAGGCATCCTTCTCGCATCCATCGCCAGCTTCACCTGAACGATTCGGCGCATCACCGGATATTCCACGCCTATCTTCTCGAATAATCCGCGAAACCGGTCCAACACCTGCAAACTCTTCATCTCTTTCATCGCTACACCCCTTGCACGATCGAGACAAGCCGGCTGGCAATATCCTGATGCTCGTTAAACCCGGTCAGCTGGTTGAAGATCTGTTCCAGCGATCCTTCATGGTTCTGAGCCTTTAGCTCATCAAAGCTGCCGTCGGCCACAATGCGGCCGCCGTCCAACAGAACGATTCGGCTGCTGATCTTCTCAACCACGTCCATAATATGAGAAGAGTAAAAAATCGCCTTGCCTTGCGCCGCCAAGAGAGCAAGCATTTCTTTCACGACCATGACACTGTTGGCGTCCAGTCCGCTCAGCGGCTCGTCCAGGAACAGCACGTCCGGATTATGCAGCAGGCTGGAAACCAGCAGCACCTTCTGCTTCATGCCCTTCGAGAAAGTTGAAATTCGGGAGTTAAAGGCGTCCCCAAGACCAAATTCCGTCATCATTCGCCGAGCTTTCATCTCGGCGTCATCGGCGGATAAGCCGTACAGTTCACCAATGAAGGTCAAGTATTCAGAAGCGGTCAACGTATCGTACAGCTCGGCGATCTCCGGTACGTATCCGATCCTTTTCTTGTAGCTGACATCGCCGTCGCCGGGATTTTGCCCAAAGACCCGGACCTCCCCTTGATACCCTTCAACCAGGCCTAGCATAATCTTGACGGTCGTGCTCTTCCCTGCCCCGTTGGGTCCGATGTAGCCGATAATCTGGCCCGGATACACCTCCAAATCCACCCCGTTCAAAACGTGATGTCCCCCATAGCTCATGCGTAAATCCGCCAGCTTAATCACAGGATTCATTGTCGTCGTCATCGATTCAGCCCCTTTCTACTGCCCTCAGTTTACCATACATTTCCTTACGACCGGAGCTGAAATCTTCACACAAAAAGGCACCTTCCGATCCTAACGGTTCGGAAGATGCCTTCTTTATATAAAAGGGATATCGATTATCCCTGGACATTGGATGGAATAAAGCCGCTGATATCTACGCCAAGCCCTTGTGCCAGGCGCATACCGTATTCTTTGTCAGCTCGGAAGAAGTTGCACACCGCGCGCAGTTGAACTTGCTCCGGGGTCTGTTTCAAATCGTTCACCAGGTTAGAGATTAGATGATCTTTCTCCTCAGCCGTAAAGCTTCGATACAGCTCGCCCGCTTGGGTGAAATCGTCGGTTTTGGTGATTTTCTCCCGGCCGATGTGTCCGCTGACCGGCACTACACTGTCGCGGTAAGCCGGATCTTCCTTCGGAGTGGCGTCGAAGCTGTTCGGCTCATAATTGATTGGCGATGGATCCTGCTTCACGTTCATGAAGCCGTCCCGCTGATGGTTTCGAACCGGAGCATACGGGCAGTTCACCGGGATTTGTAAATAGTTCGCACCCAGCCGGTACCGTTGGGTATCCGGGTAAGAGAACAACCGGCCTTGCAGCAGCTTATCCTCGGACGGTTCAATCCCAGGCACGAGCACGCTTGGCGAGAACGCTGACTGCTCGACTTCCGCGAAGAAGTTTTGCGGATTGCGGTTTAGCGTCATTGTGCCGATTTTGATCAAGGGATAACTGTCCTCCGGCCATACCTTCGTAGGATCCAGCGGGTCGAAGCTCCAACGATCCAGATCTTCCACTGGCATGAGCTGTACGTTCAACTCCCACTGCGGGAACTCGCCGCGAGCAATATGGTCATACAGGTCGCGGGTCGCATGGTTAAAATCTCGACCCTGCACTTCTTGAGCTTCTGCCGCCGAGAGGTTTTTTACCCCCTGCTTTGTTTTCCAGGTGTATTTGACGTATGTGGTCTTCCCCTCGGCATTAATCCACTTAAAGGCGTGGACGCTAAAACCGTCCATCTGGCGATAATTCGCCGGGGTCCCGAAGTCCGAGAACACCCAAGTCATCATATGAGTCGATTCGGTGGACAGAGTCATGAAATCCCAATACCGCGCCGGGTCTTGGATGTTCGTGTCTGGAGCCGGCTTCAGCGAGTGCACCATATCCGGAAATTTAATCGCGTCGCGGATAAAGAAGACCGGAAGATGGTTCCCGACCAAATCGTAGTTGCCTTCCTCCGTATAAAACTTCACCGCAAATCCCCGCGGGTCCCGCGCTGTTTCCGGAGAACCTTGCCCGTGAATCACCGTAGAGAAACGGACAAACACCGGAGTTTCCCGGCCTACCTCCTGCAGGAAATGGGCTTTTGTGAACTCCTTCATGCTGCGCTCAGTGACAAATACCCCATGGGCCCCTGCCCCACGAGCATGCACGACGCGTTCCGGAATCCGTTCGCGATCGAAATGGCCCAGCTTCTCCAGCAGATGGTAATCTTCCAGCAGTGTAGGGCCGCGCTGCCCTGCTGTTCTAGAATTTTGATTATCGCCTACCGGTGCTCCCGTATTTGTTGTCAGCCGGTTATCCATAATATCATTCCTTTCGATTTATTATTACACTAAGACTTATTCTAAAAACTATAATAAATAGTACCACTTCCCCCTCTAAAACGCATGAAGGTTCCATGAGGGGTTGATGAAGATTGTTCAGTTGCCTTCTGAAATACCTCCATTATTGAGAATATGGGAGAACCATCATGAGTATGTCAATTCTGTGACATTTGTCGTCTCAGGTAATTTGAAAAATGTACCAAAGGATGCTATACTCACCCTGAAAAATTAGGACCATTCACTATAAGAAGGAGCGACACGTCATGGAATTCGTCACTTTAAATAATGGGCTACAGATGCCAAAGCTAGGCTTCGGAGTTTGGCAGGTACCGGATGAGGGGGCTACGGCCGCAGTGGCTAAGGCGCTTGAGGTAGGTTATACCTCCATCGACACGGCGATGATCTACCGCAACGAAGTAGGGGTCGGCAAGGCAATCAAGCAATCTGGTATTCCCCGTGAGAAGCTGTTTATTACCACAAAAGTATGGAACAGCGACCAGGGTTACGACAGCACGCTGCGAGCCTATGACGAAAGCCTGGATAGACTTGGGCTCGATTATGTCGATTTGTACTTGATCCACTGGCCGATGCCGAAGGTCGATCGGTACGTGGAAACCTACAAGGCAATGGAGAAGCTGTACCGCGATGGCCGCGTAAAAGCGATTGGCGTGTGCAATTTCGAAATCGAACATTTGGAGCGTCTGCTAAATGAAACGGAGATTAAGCCGGTGTTGAACCAGGTGGAATGCCATCCGCACCTGACGCAGACCGAATTGAAGGCGTTCTGCGCCAAACATGATATTTACGTCGAAGCCTGGAGCCCGTTGGAGCAAGGCGGTGAGGTGCTGACCGATGCGGTGGTGAAATCGATTGCCGAAGCCCATGGCAAGACACCGGCCCAAGTCGTTCTCCGCTGGCATCTGCAGAACAACACGATTGCGATTCCGAAATCGGTGACTCCATCCCGGATTGAGGAGAACTTTAACGTGTTCGACTTCCAGCTGTCGGATGCTGAAATGGAGCAGATCAGCGGCCTGAATCTCAATCGCCGCAAAGGCTCTCATCCGAACGAGATGTACGTAGGTAAGCCGGAATAAAGGTTAACGTTAGAATAAAAAACGCGGGTTGCCTGAGCGCTCTACGGAGAACTCTGAAGCCAACCCGCGTTTAATTTTTCAAATCGATAACTCGACCCGCCGTCTCTCTCTTGCTGAAGTCAGGCATGCCTCCAGGACAGCCATGCCTTTGACCGCATCGGCAGGTGTAAAACGTAATGGACGTTCACCAAATGCAGCAGCGGCGAAATCGTCCAGCTCGGCCACATACGGGTTGGCCGATTCCGGTACCTCTGTACGTTTCTCTCCGCGAACGGTAACGATATACGCAGCGTCCTCCCCTCCGGCGGTATACGCCATCGGCACCTCAATCGTCCCTTCCGATCCGACAATTTCGAGCAACTGGCGATGTTCGGTCCACATCCCGCAGTCGAACGTCAGTCCGATGCCGCCAGGAAACTCGACAAGCCCGGAGGCCATCATATCGACGCCGCCATGACGGTCAGAGAACTGGGCTAATACCGTGACCGCCTCCGGCTCTTGGCCGAGCAGAAAGCGTGCTGCGCTGATCGGATAACAGCCCACATCGTACAACGAACCCCCGCCCCACTCCGGCTTCAACCGGATATTGGCCAAATCTTCCGCGTTGTTGAACGTAAACGCGCCTCGGATGCCGCGGAGCTCACCGATCTCACCATTATCCAAAATGTTGCGGATCCGAGTCCAGCGCGGATGATGGCGGTACATGAATGCTTCCGCCAGCAGGACGCCGGCTTTATCTGCGGCCGCTGCCATCTCCTCGGCCTCGGCGGCCGTCAACGCCAGCGGCTTCTCACATAGCACATGCTTACCTGCTTCAGCGGCACGAATCGCCCATTCCTTATGTAAGTGGTTCGGCAACGGAATATACACCGCATCCACCTCGTTATCCTCCAGCAGTTCTTCGTAGCTGCCATACGCTTTCGGAACGTTGAACCGGCTGGCGACCTCCCGGCTTTTCTCCAAATTGCGGCTGGCTACTGCGGCAAGGCTCCCCGTTGTGGACTGGCCAATGGCCGGCATAACCGCGTTGATCGCGATACCGGCGCAGCCGACGATCCCCCATCGCAAATGACGTTTGTTGTTTACTTCCATGGTCTACCCCCTCTTCCCGTGGTTGTCCCCTTCATTGTACATGTCCGAAGCAGGCAAGTATAGAGCATTGGGGCCTGATGAAAAAGGATGGAACGGGGCATAGTAATCCAGAAGAGTCGGATCTATGTAGATCTGCAACCTACCTTACTTCAACCAAGGAGACGATCGACCTCATGGAAAATCTGCACGAATTCGTCGAGAAGGTTCACGATCAACAGGAGAAGCAAGCCAATAAGAAAAACGCCTGGCGGCGTCCTTTTAAGTTCGTTCAACTGAGTTCATACGT
>NZ_JAWDJI010000213.1:0-31175 GCF_032465655.1 Paenibacillus sp. 3LSP
AATGGAACCGCCGTATACCGAACGGTACGTACGGTGGTGTGGGAGGTCGGCTGCCCAATTAATGGGTAGCCTCCTACCCGATTTGGATTCCCTTACTTCGAGGTAAGTACCCCACTTTAAAGTGCGTTCTTGTTTTATTTTTCAACTCCAATAAAATGATTCTCAAAACAAGAAACAGGAGGTTCTCCATGAAAACACTCATCATTGTGGCGCATCCCAACATTTCTAAGTCTGTCATTAACAAGAGGTTTATCGAAGAATTGCGAAAATATCCCGAAACATATACCGTCCATGAATTAACTTCCGCTTATCCAGATGGGATCATCGATGTGGAACAAGAGCAGAAGCTGGTCGAGGCTCACGATCATCTCGTTCTGCAGTTTCCGATCCAATGGTTCTCATGCCCGCCCATTCTGAAAACTTGGCTGGACGAAGTGCTGACTCAAGGCTGGGCTTACGGCAGGAACGGGGGAGACAAGCTGCAGGGGAAAAAAGTAGCTTTGGCAGTCACCGCGGGGATCCGGAAGAGCGATTATCTGGAAAGCGGCCGATACCACTATACGTTGGAACAGTTGCTGACACCGTTTGAGACCACTTTCCGCTATTATTGTCGTGCGGATTATCGCTCGTTTTTCGCTTTTTACGGTGCAGAGATCGTCCCTGGCGAGGAGTATTCTTCAAGTTCAGAAGAAATCGAGCAAGGCGTTAAAGACTATCTGGAGTTTTTGGATAAGTTATAAGTCTCCCGATTCTGCTCCCCCCAATCGCACATCATGTTTAAGATCGGGATGAGGGATTGTCCCCGCTCGGTCAGTGAATATTCCACTTTGGGAGGAATCTGCGGGTACTCTTTGCGCGAAATAATGCCATCGGCCATAAGCTCTTTCAGCATAACACTTAGCGTTTTATAGGAGACGCTTTCCAGGTATCGGTGAATTTCATTGTGTCGTAAAACCTTATGCTCCGCGAGTAAGTACATGATGGTCATTTTATATTTTCCGCCGATAATGGACAGCGTGTAATAGAAGCCGCTCTTTTCCAAGGCTGCTCCTGGTACAGCGCAACGGGTGTTCTTCATGCCCGCTCCTCCTTGTTTGGGGGGTAGTAGATCTTACTTAGGCATTACGCATTAATCATCTTGTCACTGTGATTTAACAGGCGCATTATATCTTTTTTGGGCGGTAAGCCAAACATGCGCGAGTATTCACGGCTAAACTGCGATGGACTATCATAACCCACCCGGAAAGCAACTTCTGCTGCATCTGCAGATTCAGATAATAATAAACTCCGTGCAGCTTGCAGTCTCAGTTGTTTTTGAAATTGAATCGGGCTCATGGTCGTTACCTCTTTAAAGTGGCGATGGAGGGAAGAAACACTCATATTTGCTATTTTTGCAAGGTCCTCAATCTTAAAAGACTGTTCAAAATGATTCATGATATATTCAATCACATCACTAACTTGGCTGGTGGAACTTCCTTCTATTGCGATTTGTTTTAGTGTGGCTCCATGCTCTCCTTGGAGAACTCTGTAGATGATTTCTTTCTTAATGATAGGGGCGAGCATTTTATGATCCACTGGATGATCCAGCAATCGAGCTAATCTTGTTACTGCGTCCAGCAAAGAAGGCTCTATTTTACTGACATACATTCCTCGTCTCGCATTTTCTTTCTTTTCGACACCCAATTGGAATTCATGCAGCGCTTCTAAAATTTCATGGACTGTGAATTCAATTTTTAGGGCCAGATAAGGAACTTTAGGTGAGGCTTCCGTAACTTGTCCGGTAATTGGCAGTTTTACGGATGCAATCAGGTAATCGGCAGGACCATATAGGAAACGCTCCTGTGAAAGCATCACCTCTTTCGCTCCTTGAACGACAATGCACAAGGAAGGTTTATGAACTCCGTACATCGGACCAATATGGCTGGAGTATCGTGAGAAAAATAAAGAAGGTATAGCAGTCGCTTGAGTTCCGTCTTGGCCAGTGTGCTTCTCTATCATTCAGCGAGCTCTGCTCTTTGCCTATATAATTGATCAAACATCTATAATCTTCCTTTGCCTAATCGGATGGTTCCATTATAAATCCTATTCATCGATTTCGTGAATGGTTGTGAGAGGATTATGCAATCATTTGGCAGGATTGTGATACCTGCCCCGATCTCATTTGAGTCATATTAAGAGTACAGGGGATTGTAATTAATCATTTAGTAAGAAGGTGAACAAAATGGAGTACGTGAAACTTGGAAATTCAGGATTGGATGTATCCCGTCTGAGTCTTGGATGTATGGGTTTTGGTGTGAAAGAACGCTGGGTTCACCCCTGGGTGATCGATGAAGAGAGCAGTCGCCAAATTATCAAAAAAGCTCTCGATTTAGGGATCAATTTTTTTGATACCGCCAATGTTTATTCAGACGGAACAAGTGAAGAATTTGTTGGTCGTGCTCTTAAGGATTTTGCCAACCGAGACGAGGTAGTTATTGCGACAAAGGTTTATTTTCCTACGGGAAAAGATTTAAACAGCCAAAAACCGAATGGCAGAGGACTCTCGCGAAAACATATTATGAGTGAAATTGATAAGAGCCTTAAACGGTTAGGAACAGATTATGTAGATCTTTATATCATCCACCGTTGGGATTATCACACTCCTATCGAAGAAACCATGGAGGCATTACATGATGTTATAAAAGCGGGTAAAGCTAGATATATTGGTGCTTCTGCAATGTACGCATGGCAGTTCCTCAAGGCATTGAATGTGGCAGAGAAATACGGATGGACCCGGTTTGTATCGATGCAAAATCATCTTAATCTTATCTACCGTGAAGAGGAACGGGAGATGTTGCCGCTCTGTAAGGAGGAAAAAATTGGGGTAACTCCATATAGCCCGCTTGCTTCAGGCAGATTAACACGCGATTGGTCAGAACATACGCTTCGATCTGAAACCGACAGTGTACAGAAATCAAAATACGATGCAACTGCAAGCACTGACCGTATCATTGTAGATCGGGTCGCCGAACTGGCGGAAAAACACGGTGTTCTTCGTTCACAAATTGCAATTGCTTGGTTGCTGCAAAAAGAAACGATAACCTCACCCATTATAGGGGCGACGAAAATATCCCATCTTGAAGATGCCGTTGGCGCATTATCAATTAAATTAACCCCCGAAGAAGTTGCTTATTTAGAAGAACCGTATGTACCGCATCCAGTAGTTGGAGCACTATAGATTTCTTTGATGCAACAAGGAGGATATGCATGGAGACAGTGACTTTATCCAATGGAATTAAGATGCCGATATTGGGTTTTGGCGTCTATCAAATCCCTGATCTTGCAGAATGTGAGCGAGTTGTAAGCGAAGCCATTGAAGTGGGGTATCGTTCAATCGATACTGCTCAAGCTTACGGAAATGAAGAAGCTGTAGGGAATGCTGTTCGAAAAAGCGGCCTGCCTCGTGATGAATTTTTCATTACCACAAAGGTTTGGATTTCGAATGCCGGCTACGAGAAAGCTAAAGCATCCATCGACGAATCTTTACAAAAGCTTCAATCCGACTATATCGATTTAGTATTAATCCATCAACCGTTTAACGACTACTATGGAACATATCGAGCGATGGAAGAGTATTACAAGAAAGGGATCATTAAAGCGATTGGAGTAAGTAATTTCTATCCTGATCGGTTTATTGATATTGCCAAGTTTAGTGAGATCACTCCAATGGTGAACCAAGTGGAAACCCATGTCTTTAACCAACAAAAGCAAGCCCAAAAGATTATGGAGAAATATGGTACTCAAATTGAATCCTGGGGACCTTTTGCAGAAGGAAGAAATCATTTCTTTACGAATGAAACCCTAAAAGAAATTGGAGTGCAATATGGGAAATCGGTTGCCCAAGTTGCGCTTCGTTATCTCATTCAGCGTAATGTGGTTGTTATTCCTAAAACAGTTAGGAAAGAACGGATGATTGAGAATTTCGATGTCTTTAATTTTGAACTAACCAATGAAGACATGGATAAAATTGCGAAACTGGATCAAGAACAAAGCTTATTCTTCTCACATTACGATCCAGAAATAGTTGAGTTTTTAACAGAACGCAGAATTGGTAAGTAGAATACAGCGGCGATCACTTCCCGGTATTCCACTGGGGAGAGGTCGCCGATTTACGTCTCAGATATTCCGATCCAGCAGTATCCCCGTTTGTTCAGCGATTACGCGAGGGGGCAGCGGCATCCCGTTCCTAAACCACCATTCTACTGTACCAACGATCGCTGCGCCAAAAAATTGAAGAAACATTTCTTCATTTAACCCCTGGTTTTTCCCTTCGGTAACATTTACGTCCGGCCTGTATTCTTGAATGACTAAATCAAGGAATCGACTGCGAAAATAAGCGGCACTTTTCGTATTTAACATCGTGGAAAAGAACAAATGATGTTCGGCAAAGTAATCGAACCAGACGTAGTTACCATCTGTAAACGTCATTTCGGATGCGGATTGGCAGAGATCCCGGAGATTATTAATATGTTCTTCGATAATCTTGTCAAGCAAGTCGTATTTGTCAACGTAGTGGAGATAAATTGTGCCTCGGTTCACGTTGGCTTTGTCGGCAATATCACGGATGGTTATGTCCTCAAAGTCTTTTTCAGCCATTAATTCAAGAATCGCACTTTTGATCGCGGTTTGCGTTTTTTGTACCCTTCGATCCACTTTCGTCATTTCTTAATCTCCTCTCCAAGATCCTCGTCAATTTTCAGTATTTTGTTCAATATTCGACATACCCAAAGGTATTGACGATTGTAAGTTGATTCATTCTGTTTAAAATTATAAACACGAGTTGATTAAACGATCAATGTTAATAATCTTCAATCCCAGATGAATAAGTAAAGGAGAGAAATACTATGTATAATGCTACATCAAAATTATCTAACGGATCGAGATACCGAATATAGGGCTTGGCACTTGGTTGCTGAATAATGAACAAGCAGAACGAGCATTAAAGGATGCGGTATCCCTCGGATATCGCCATATCGATACAGCTCAGGCTTATATGAATGAAGAAGGGGTGGGCAAAGGCATACGTACATGCGGCGCGGCCAGGGAGGAACTGTTCATCACGACCAAGGTAGCCGCAGAGGCAAAGACTTTTTTTACAGTTACACAGTCTATTGATGAGTCATTAGCCAAGTTAAGCGTCGATTACATCGATCTTCTCATTATTCATAGTCCGCAGCCTTGGGTAGAGTTTCGTGGGGAGAAGCGTTACTTCGAGGAAAACAAAGAAGTATGGAAAGCGCTGGAGGCTGCTTATAAAGCTGGAAAAGTGAAAGCGATCGGCCTTTCGAACTTCCTTCAGGATGATATCGAGAATATTTTAACGAGTTGTGAAATCAAACCGATGGTTAATCAGATCTTGGCTCATGTGGGCAACACGCCATGGGAGCTGATTGATTTTTGCCAGAAAAATGACATCCTGGTTGAGGCTTATTCTCCTATCGCCCATGGCGCTGATCTTAATCATGCGGAGATCAAGGCGATCGCTGATAAGTATGGGGTGTCGGTGGCACAGCTTTGCCTTCGATATGATATCCAACTTGGTCTTGTAGTTCTTCCGAAGACGGCCAATCCGGATCACATGCGGAATAATGCCGAGCTTGATTTTGTGATCAGTGATGCCGATATGGAAATCTTAAAAAATATTGAACCGATTCAAAACTATGGGGAGCACAGTTTCTTCCCCGTATTTGGAGGGAAATTATCATAAAATTAGGCGGGGGATATCAATGGCGAAACATGAAGAAGTGAAAAATGGAGTTCTATTCTCTCTAGGTGATAAAAATCCATTCTCTCAATTTTTTGTAGGTCAAAGCTATCTTCAAGGGTTAGTCTCTGATCCTCATGTGAATGTCAGCGTTGGGAATGTTACCTTTGAACCGGGATGCCGAAATAACTGGCATATTCACCGCGGGGGGTATCAGATTTTGCTAGTTACAGGCGGGGAAGGCTGGTACCAGGAAGAAGGCAAACCTGCCCAAAGCTTGAAAGCAGGGGATGTCATTGTCACACATGATGGCGTCAAACACTGGCATGGTGCCAAAAAAGACAGCTGGTTTGTTCACATCGCGATTACGTCAGGCAAGCCGGAATGGTTAGAACCCGTATCGGACGAAGAATACCATAAACTTTGAGAGAAGTTCGAAAGAGGGATTTTCTTTTCCTCCGTACAGGCACGGATGGGCCTCCGCCCACATACAATGAATTGACCCAAAATGAAGCGAGGTTGTATTCATCGTGATGTGAATCTGCGGGAGGTGTCATCTTTGCCGGGATTGTTTACCGCAATTGCTTTATTCATTAAACAGCTGACGTTGCTCGTATCGTATGTCAAAAATAATGCGTTTCCGCAGCCCCTGACCGAGGAAGAGGAAACGAAGCATTTACAGCGCATGGCGGAAGGGGATTCGGAGTCTCGCAATATCCTGATCGAGCATAACCTGCGGCTGGTGGCGCATATCGTCAACACGTTGTGAACACGAACCTATGTCAGGAAACGGCGCGTTTTGTGTGCAGCGGGCGGTTTGTGCGGTGAGGTGGGCCGAGCTATATGGAGCCTGAATCAGCCGGTCCGAGGGGGCCGGTTTTCTGCTTCTTCTGGAGTTAATACCGATACTTGAGAGCCTTGTACGGCAAGTATTCCGTATACCAATGGAGCTTGCCATTAAGATTGAAGGGAATAGCCGTATTCTACCATACTTCATATCTTCCAAATCTAGTATAATAAAGTATCGACATTTTTCTCCGAAAGGGTATGCGCGCGGTATGATGAACTTGTTTGATGTAGTACCGGAAGGATTATTTCATCTTCTGACGGGTTCCAATCGGAAGATATATGCGGAAGCACTGCTGCTTTTATACGAGCATTCGCAAAGGGAGCGGTTCGGCATTCGCTATGAAGTCATGCGGGATCTGCTGCAGGAGCTGCTGGAGACTCAACAAGAAACGGGTATGGTCATTTCTGCCGATGAGGATGAGCCGGTTGGAGCTGGAAGAGAGGATCAGCTTACGTTAGAGGATGTCTCCAGAGCTCAGGCCAATGCATTGCTGCGACGGCTGGAACGGGCGAAGTGGATTGATGTGGAAACCCGCAGCCAGTTCGAAGCTTATATTGTACTTCCCCATTATGCCAGCCGGCTGATTGCGGTGTTTCAGGAATTATGCGAAGCACGGACGGTCGAATATCAACGGTTTGCTTTTGTAACTTATCAGCTTCTTACCGGCGAGGAGGCCAAAATGCGCCCTTGTTTCGCCGTAATGGAGGCGGCACAGGTAACAAGGCAATTTCGCCATGAATTGATTGGGTTATACAATAATATGAAGCATCACATGGAGACAGTTGTTCAAAAAACTTCGATTCGCGAAGTGCTGGACCATCATTTTGAAACCTATAAATCGCAAATTGTAGATAAAAGCTATCACCGGCTCAAAACGTCGGATCATGTGGCGCGCTATCGTTTTCAAATCCTTCATACGGTTCAGAAGTGGCTCCTAGATCGGGGTTTGCTGCAGGAAGCTGCAATGGACGGCGTCAAGAGCGAGCTGTATGAAACGGTTGAACAAGCGGAATATGCCGTCAAGGAAGCTTTATTCTTCATTGAAGAAACCTTTGTCGGGCTGGAAGAGATTTTCTATCAGATTGATGTGCGGCATAACCAGTATCTTCGTTCTTCCTACGACCGGGCCAGATATTTGAGTCAGCAGCATGAAGGATTGGACCGCCGGTTGACACGTCTGCTGGAGTTGCTCGGCCAGCAAAAGCAGGATGCGGAATACTCGCTGTTCGCGATTAACCAGGTTCGCGGATGGTCAGAGCAGTCACTCCTGCCGCCGCGCCGCCGAAGGATGGCTCATCAGCCGGAGACCCATGTTACGGTTCCGATTCCGGCACACGTGATGGAGGAGCTGCGACAGAGGAACGTAGAGAAAATGCGCAAGGCCATTACCCGTAAAAAAGTGGATGATTACGTCATGACCCGGCTTGGTGACCGAAAGCGCATGGAACTGATCGAGCTCGCTCCAAGTAGTGCCGAGGAATTTCTTATGCTGGGGTATGTTTATTTGTATGGCTCGGATGGTGGCTCGCGTTTCAGCTTGGACCGGCAAGGCAAGCGGCAGACGGTTAGTGTCGGAAGATATCGATTCCACAATCACGACATTGTCCGTAAAGAGCGGGGAGGATAACGATTCATGATGTTTCAAGATTTGAGCGACTCTGAACAATCGAAGGTCAAAGAAGTAATCCAGCGACTCATGGAGGTTAACCTTCTGATCAAAGACAAGGACCGGGAGTTGTATGCGACAATTCGTCGCTACCGTACCGCGTTGGAGGGCTATTATCGATTCCTTGGTTGGGAACTTGTCGTGGACGAGCGGCATGAATGCGTCTATCTGCATATTCCCGATGGACGTCTTCGCCGTAGGCTTGACCGGGAACAGACACTATGGCTGCTGGTGTTGCGCTTACTATATGAGGAGAAGAGGCAAGGCCTATCGCTGGCGGATTATCCTATGATTACCCTTTATGAAATTCGCAGCAAGTACGAGACGTTCCGGCTGGAATGGGTAAACCGTACCGCATTGGACAGGCTGGTTAGATTGTGCGTACAGGCCCAATTGATTGAACCGCTGGATTCCGACATTCGTTCCGATGATGCCCGGTTCAAGCTGTTCCATACTTGGATCTATATGATTCAGACGGATGAGATGCAGTCGTTACTTGATAAGCTAGAATTGTACCTGACGAACGCGGAGGGAGGATTGCTGGATGAAATGGATGAAGCGGCTGCGTCTGATTAACTGGCATTATTTCAAGGACGAGGAGCTGGAATTCGGAAAACAGACGTTGATCACTGGACAGAACGCCGCGGGAAAATCGACGATTATTGACGCGCTGCAGGTGCTTTTCGTTGCTGATCATCGAATGATCAAGTTCAATGCGGCTGCACACGATGACGCCAAACGCAGCTTTATCAATTATCTTAGGGGAAAAATCGGCAGCGACGAGCGCTCCTTTTTGAGGGACGGCGATTTTACGACTTATATTGCAGCTGAATTCCGGGACGAGGACCGTAAGGAATGGTTCGTTGTCGGGGTAGCGATTGATGTATACCGAGGAAGCACGACCGGCGAAGAAGAGTATTTCATTTTGTCAGATCGGCGGTTGGATGATTTGCAGTTTGTCAAATCCAACGGCCAGCTGCTCAATCGAGACGAATTCCGCAAGCGCTACGGTGGGGAAAGCGTCAGGGTCAGCGGGCTCTCCGGAAAAAAGGCTTTGTTTGAAAGGAACAAGACCAACTATCAGAAAGCCTTACTCGCCCGGATGGGACAGCTTCATGATCGGTTTTTCACAATATTCACCAAAGCGCTCTCGTTCAAGCCGATCCAGAATATCCGTGCTTTTGTCTACGATTATATACTCGACCGAAAAGAGCTGCAGTTGGATTTGATGCGGCAAAATTTCGAGATCCACGAACGGTATCGCCAGGAGCTGGAGCATCTTCAGGAGAAGAAGCTGCACCTGCAATCCATACGTGAGTGTTATGCCCAGTATGCCAAATACAAGGAGACTGCCATTGAGCAGGATTATGTGATCCGGCGCTTGAAAGCGGATTACGAGAGTGAGAATCTGGAGCAGACCGAACGGGACAATGTCCGGCTGGAAGAAGAGCTGCGACAGCTTGCGGATGATATTGACCTTGCCGCCCGGTTGCAGGCGGAAGCCCGGGACAAGCAGCAGGATGCTTACCAGCGCTGGCAGAACCATGCTGCGGAGAAGCGCAAGAAAGAGCTGCACGAGGACATTGCCCGGCTCACCGCTCAACAGAGCGAGGGAGAGAGGCTCTTGCTCACGTATCGGAGACAAATTGAACGGGAGCTTCAGCTATTGGCGAACTTGTACGATTGGCCGGACAATCCGTACTGGACATGGAAGCCTGGAGAGAGGGAGACGCTTCGCAGTTATCAGGAGAGCCTGGCGCGTCTTGACGCTGTGGCACGTTGCGGAATCATTGAAGTCCATGAGGAAGAAGAGTGGACACGGGATCTGGCTGAGATTGGAGAAGGTCTAACGGCGTGGCGTGACAGGATGCTCGTTCAACATAACCAGTTGCAGGAAAAGCTGGGTGAAACGGACGCTCGAATCGAAGAGTTAAGAACGATCATTCGTGATCTGGAGCAGCAGAAGCGCAGCTATGCCGAACCGGTGCGCCAGTTGAAGGGCATCTTGGAGGAACGGCTGCGGGGCCGCTCGGCGGTTTGGGTGTTTTGCGAGCACATGGAGCTCAAGGAAGAGCTTTGGCGTAATGCGGTGGAAGGGTATTTGAACACCCAGCGCTTCGATCTGTTGGTTGAACCGGAATGTTTCGCAGAGGCATTGTCTATTTATGAAAGGGAGAAGCGAACCTATCGGCTGGAAGGCGTCGGTCTCGTCGATACGGAGAAGGAGAAGCGGTATTTGGGAACGGCCGTAACCGGTTCCCTGGCACTCGAGCTGCAGGCGGAGCATCCCGTAATCCAGGCGCACGTCGAGCATTTGCTGGGCAAGGTGATGAAGGCTGCAAACGAGCAGGAACTGCGACACCATCGTACAGCGGTGACCCAATCATGCATGGTTTACAACAACCTGGTAGCCCGGCAGATGCGCAAGGAGCAATACGAGGTTCCGTTCATAGGCGCCAAAGCCATCGCCCGCCAGTTGGAAATCCGCCGCTCCGAGCTGGTGTCTGCCCAGGACGAACGGCGCATGCTGTATGCTTGGGGTGAACACCTTTCCGAATGGATCGGCAAATTGAAGGAAACGGGCTGTACCAAGCTTGCCGACCATCTTGGCCTGATGCGGCATATCCACGAATGCTCGGAAATGCTATTGCAGAAGACAGAGGAACTGAATGGTCTCGATTTCAGCGAAGCGGAGCGGCTGCAGGCGGAGTATGAGCAGTGGAAGAAGGATGAACAGAAGTGGCAACAAAAATGGGGATCCTTACTCCAAAAGCAAACGGAAACCGAATCGAAAAAGTCCGAAGCGGAAGGAAAGCTGCACTTGCTTCGGATTAAGGTGCAAGAGTACGAAGCCGCATGGCGGAATTGGATCAATGAGCACGGCAGCGAGCGGGAAGCGGGAGCGATGCAAAGATACGAAGAAGCATGCAATTCGTCCGCCTCCACTTGGCAGAAAATCCAAAATTGGGAAGGCAGCTGGAAGGGTCAGCAGACACTGCGCGACAGCCAGTTCAACAAGCTGCAATTAATGCGGCAAAAATATAATATCGATCAAAATTTTATCGCCGACATCCAGAAGGTCACGAACGAGGATTACGATCGGCTGCTTGAAACGATCGAACACCTGAATATTCCGGAATATCAGGATAAAGTTGCGGCGGCTTTGAAAGAATCGGAAGAGGAGTTCAAGTCCCACTTTATTTTTCGGTTAAGGGAAGCGATCGAGATGGCCCGTAGGGAGTTTCACGAGCTGAACTATGCGCTGAGGCATTTTCCTTTTTCCGACGACAAGTATCATTTTGAGGTTTCCCCTAGTGAACGTTACAAGCGCTTCTATGATGCCGTGATGGATCCCATGCTTTTGGAAAAGGGTTCATTGTTCGAATTACCGGACAATGATCGTACCGAGGTTCTGCATGAGTTGTTCGATCTTCTGGTCAAAGGTGAGGCCGGACAATTGGAGGAGTTCTCGGACTATCGGCAATACTTGGATTTCGATATTATCGTAACATCCGGCAACGGCAAATACCGCTTCTCGCAAGTGCTGAAGGAGAAATCGGGAGGCGAGACGCAGACACCGTTCTATATTGCGATATTGGCTTCCTTCCACCACTTATATTCCGGAAAAAGCACGCGGCTTGTCATTTTCGATGAAGCGTTCAATAAAATGGACGAGCAGCGGATTCAATCCAGTCTGCGGTTGATTAAGCAAATGGGTCTGCAGCTGATTGCCGCCGTTCCCGATGAGAAGATGCAGCATATGGCTCCTGAGGTGTCCACCACGCTGTTCGTCAGCAAGCATAACTACCAGTGTTATGTAGACATGATTGACAAATGGGACAACGGGGCGGAAGACGAGATGGCGAGAGCGGGAGCCGTGGAAATAGCGGAATATGAGGCTGAGGCGGCTGCCGCATCGAATTTATCGAACGTTGACAACGGGAAATCCCCCTCAGCCGATGATGCGGATGAAGGAAACGGTCAAGGCTTTTTATTCTAGATTTTATGGTAAGGGGTGATCTGCTTGGAGATTCATGAAACGCCATATAAATCCAAATTTGTCTCCCAGCTGCTAAACCTCCTGTTGGACAAATACGAGTTAAGCCAGTCTTTTGTAACCGGGCAGCCTTCCAAGCAAAGGCCGCAGCTATCTCTTAACAAAAGTCCATTCTGGCAAGATTATACAGACGAAATGGATTTCCGTAAACGAATTTGGATCAACGAAGCAGCTTCCGAGTTGGAGCGGCTCGGACTTGTTGAACTCAATTGGGCCCGGTTTCGCACCGGCGAGCAGTTGGAAAGAATCTATCTGCGATGGAGTGAGTTGAAGACGGCTTATCGCGTTGCGGGGCGGATGCCGAAGCGGGACAAGCTGGAACGCTTGCGGCACATCCTTACTCCCTTATCCCGCCATCCTTGGGAATGGGTCAGGGTGTGGTCTGAACAAGCCGATGTATCGCTAGCCGAAGGTAAAACTGCCCACCTGGAGGTGGACGATCCAGAGGGGTATAAGGATCTTGTTTGTGTATTGCTGGAGCTTCCCAGGCTCGAGCGAGCCGTTCCAATAAGATTACTTAGCCAGAGGCTGTTCAAGGACTCCAAGCACATGGAAAGAAACGTTCAACGAAGGTTGCTTTCGCTCGCCAAGCAGGCATCAGGAGAGGAGCGTGAAACCGAGGAAGAATGGCTTGATTTCCTCGGGGTGGCCAAAAATCCACAAATTGTGCTGGTAAGCGGGCCTCTTTCATTCCGTACTACCGACAGTCGTAAGGTTGATATTGGAGTGTTTGCCGGTGGGGTTGGCTTATCGGATAAAACGGTGGAAGAAATGTATCAAGTGCAAACAGTTGCCACTCGGATAGTAACAATTGAAAACTTGGCGACTTATCATCTGTGGCTCGAACACGCTTCCGAGCTCCGCGACACAGAGCTTGTTCTATATACCGGGGGATTTCCCCATCGGTCATTGCAATCCTTTTTGTGTAGACTGGCAGAGCATTTGGCCTCGGCATCGGAAAAGAACATTGAAGTGTATCATTGGGGTGATATTGATCTGGGAGGAATCCGGATTTTTGAATACCTGCGGAAGAAATTCTTTTCTAATCTGAGGCCCATGCTAATGGATGCGGAGACGCTTCTTCGTTACGAGTCCTCAGCGGCGTCAATCAGCGATGAATATGCCGGAAAGCTTGAGGAGGCTCTAAAGGATACCCGACTGACCCATTGGAGGCAGGTGCTGCAAACGATGCTTGATCGAAGGATACGCTTGGAACAGGAAAGTATTGTGGAATTGGATTAAAGAAGAAAACAATGGACATTAACGTTCTGACTTTTTGTTATGGAGGAAAACCAGACCACTCATCTTTGACGAGGGGTTCAGGTAACGTTCTTGTATTCACGAATCCGAGAACCTTAAGGCAGCGTAGCTGCCGGCCACGACGCGGTTAGGTTCGCAGGGTTGTCTGCATGAAACTTCTCCCCCGAAATGCCTCGGGCAGACCAAGGGCCGTATGGCCCGAAGCGTGAATACGGTGTTAGCTGATGTTGCTGACTACCTTGAAATAGCCCGTACGATCTTTATGAAATTTCATTAAGTACGTGTTATAATAAAATTAATTTAGCTTTTCTAGATAGGGGTTGATCGAATGGCAGTTTCAAAAGATCATTTGAACAAATTAATTCAACAATTACCTGAAGAAGCCCTTCCAATCGCTGCTGATTTCTTGGAAAAATTAGTCACAAATAAAGAGTATCGTCATATCCCTTGGGATGATGAGCCAACTACTCAAGATGATATTGAAGCAATTAAAAAAGCTAAAGAATCCTTTAGACGTGGCGAGAGTATTAAACTTAAGGATGTTATCGATGACTTACTCAATTGAGTTCTATAAAGATGCTCTTAAGTATTTACAAAAATTAGATAGGACGAATCGTATTCGAATTACTCAACATCTACAAATTCTCTGTGAAGACCCTTATCATCCAGAGCTCGATATCAAAAGGATGCAAGGAACAATGGACGAATATCGATTACGAGTGGGTTCTTATCGAATTATTTATTCAGTTGAGAATGATAAGTTACTTATCCAAGTAATTAAAATTGGCTCTCGTGGTGATGTATATAAATCTTAACTTCTAGGTCTATTCTTACAGGGTAGGCCTTTTTACTTTTCTTCAGATCTTCAGCAATTTCAGCTAACGGCGCGGTTTGCGAAGTAAGGGTGGACGAGCTACATGGGCGATATGCCGGTCCGTGGGGACCGGTTTTCTGCTTCTACAGGATTCGGGGCGGTTTATGTTATACTGGTGATAAAAGAGCGGAAAAGCTTATGACATGGGGTGACATCGAATGGAAAAGGTCAATTCACCGGAAGAGTTGATGGAGAACATATCGAATATGAGCCGCGACAACTCCGTGTACCACTTTCATATTCCAGGAAAGGGAAAGTTCACTCTCGTCTTGCAAGAGGAAGAGCAGCGGTCCATTCAAGCTGACGTTGAGTCTAATCCGGAATTGAAGGTCATGATTGAACAAAGCAGGAAGGAATTCAAGCTTGGCAAAGCCTTGAGCACATCGGAGTTACTGAAATCCTTATCTCCCGAGGACTTTCGATCATGAACCGCGTAGTTTTATGGTCTCCGGCAGTAAGCTCTCCCAGTTTCGCAGCGAGTGATTTTCTCCCGAGAAAACGTATGATTTCATATAATTATTCATTCTTGAAACAGAAGCTATACTCACCAATCCCATTATAGGCAAAGCTTATACTGAGGAAGACAGACCTATGCGGGACTGTCGCGTATCATTGTGAAGAGGTCTAGGATTTCTTTTGAACAGCAGGAGAATGAAGTTTAGAATGTTCCTGTTTTGTTTCCCGGAGAGAAATGAAAATGATTGCTCAGATTTATAATTGGGAGGAGAACAGTTGGCTATGCCCCTGCCAAATAAGTTGGACCGACAAATGTCTGAGGATGAATGCAGCATTGACGATATCCTTGAATCGGCTGGAGTTTTAACTCCGGAACAAGCTGCGCATTTGACTGATGAAATCAAAAGGATGCGCGAAGAAGAATGGGAATGAATCTAAATAGCCTACCCATTGTAATTCCAACCGAGATACAGTGGGTTTGTTTATATACTCGGAATACTTAAAAGGAGAACAGACGATCATGCTTTATAGATGCAGAATCGAACTGAATGAGATTGCCCCGAAGATTTGGCGGGAGTTTCAATTTCATCCGGATGTGACGTTTCATCAGCTTCACAAAATCATCCAATCGGTCATGGGATGGGAAAATTACCATTTATACGAGTTTCATGTGAAAGAAAAGGTGATCGGTCTGCCCGATCCGACATTCGCAGATATGGAAGACCGAGAGGTATTGAATGCTCGAAGAGAAATCGTTCAGAAGCATGTTCGCGAAGAAAACACCGTATTTACATACGTGTATGATTTTGGAGATGATTGGCAGCACACGGTTACGTTGATCAAAATCGACGCATCGACATCCGACCCGGCACCCTTGTGTCTAGATGGTGCCCGCGGCTGTCCGCAGGAAGATGTGGGAGGCGTGTGGGGGCATCAGCATATGCTGGAAGTGCTGCTTACTCCCAATCATCCGGAGCGGGATCATTTTATAGGCTGGGTTCGAGAAGGATATGATCCCGAACATTTCTCCTGCGAAGAAGTGAATCAGGAGCTTGAGCGGCAGAAGGACAAGCTGATCCCCAAGTCACTGGTTAAGCGGCCGGTAGGGAAAAAGCCTGTGAAGCTGACGAAGTCTGCTCTGAATAAGCATCTGAAGCAGCTAAATAGCGACCAGCTTATCGATTTGGTGAAGGCTTGTTATGGCGCCAGCAAAGATATGGAGAAGTTTCTTGCTGTAAGAATACTGGGCGATGAAGCAGTAGAGTCTCTCTTTCAAGAGTATTGCAAGAAGGTTGAGAAAGAGTTTTTCCCTGAGCGGGGATTTGGCAAGCTGAGACTCCAGGAAGCGAAACATGCGATTTCGGAATTCGAGAGATTGACTGGAAATTCCAGGTACGCCCTGGAATTGAAGCTGGTCTACGTTGAAAATGGAGTTGATTTCACCCTAAGCTACGGGGATATTGATGAACGCTTCTACTACAGCATGGTGTCCATGTATGCCGATATCATTGATCAAGTAAATGAAGATGAAACAGCCGAGTTGTTCGACGAATTCGAGGAACGTCTCGAAGCCGTTGTTTCGAAAACAGAAGGGATCGGCTGGGGTTTTCATGACAATTTGGCTAATCTGCACGCTCAAATAAGATGGATTTAGGTGGGGAACTTAATGCGCGGCAGGAAGAAAAATAAGCGGACCGGTCAGAAATCGGAATTCACGGGGCTGTTGGAGCAAGACGAGAATTTCTATTTTATCGCCGGATATACGGATGGAGGCTTCCCGTATGGAATCACGTGGGAGGAATATGAGGCGGAACAACGCGGCGAGTTGATCAAAGCGACAGTAGCTGAGGGAGAACCTATGAAAGAATTGAAATTGACCAAGCAGCAGTTTCAGGAGATTGTGGATGCATACGACATGTACGTAGAAGGAATAGAGTCCTTCCTGAATATCGAAACTGGAGATGTTGTCATGTTGCGAACGTTTGACCGGGATGAAGAGGACGAAGAATTAAGCGAGGTCATTGAAGAAGGCTTTAATGAAATTTATTTTCGGATACCGAAACGGGAGTCGGATGAAGGATATACCGACATGGTTGATTTTGCGGAAACGGTTGAAGATAAAAAGCTGCAATCCACTTTGATGCACATATTAAGCGGCGGCAAGAGAATATTCCGAAGATTCAAGGATGCGTTATCTTCCGACAGCGAGCAGTTAGAGCGGTATTACCAGTTTGTTGAAGAGCAGAATCGCAAACGTGTTTCTGATTGGTTCGAATCCATTGAAGTGAAGTTGATTCTCGAGTAATAAAGAAATGTTTGGGCAGGGGATACCGGTGAAACGTTCTACAAGACAGACGATGATTAAGCTGTATGCTCAAGCGGTCATTTCGGAACTTCAACAATTAGGTTATCCCAATGATCAAGCTAAAGCAGTCTTTTTTCGACACTATCGAGACATGAAACGCTTATTTGGTCTTGAGCAGAATGTATGCGATTTTGCAAAGATGATTGATGAATTTGAACGTGCCATGCAGAAGAAGCATGACCCGAGTGATCCCAATTCAATTGCTGTTGGCCATCTAAACCACTTGGCTAAAACATACATCCTTAAGCATAAAAGCAACAAATGAGCAGGATTATTTTCCAAATGGCAACCGATATACGACCTGTGTCGCTGTCACCATTTCTAAAAGATGAATATGTAGACGCTGCGGCAGACCAACATATTCCCTTCTTTACCACGGTGCGATCTTATCAGGTGTTCATCGACTATTGGAATTCCAAGATGGAAAGAAGCATCCAAAGGGGGTGGTCCTCTTGAATTTATCCGATTTTTCCAGATACATAGATCCTGCAGTTGTACACAGAGGGAAGGAATACGCGTCCGAAGGACGGGTAATTTCCTTGAAGTCCATTGCCGATGAAAAGTACACTGCGGTTGTGCGCGGGTACGAGGATTATGAGGTTTATGTAAGGCTAGACAACGAGAACAACATAATGGAATCGGAATGCGATTGTCCGTACGATTTCGGGCCGGTATGCAAGCATCAAGTCGCCGTATTCCTCGAGCTTAAGAATAGAGAAGCAGACGGGGCATCTTCACCGGAGCCTTCTCTCCGGCAACTGTTGGAAGCAGAGAGCAAGGAGAAATTAATCGAATTGCTGCTCTCGATTGCATCGGATTCATATACCGCGGAAGAGCGCATTAGAATTCATTTGTCGAAAAGGGGCGCGGATCAGGAGTTGGACGCCTGCCGACGGTTGATTCGATCCTACATTGACACATATTCGGATGATCATGGCTTTGTGTCTTGGCGGAACGTAAGCCGCGCGGTGGAAGGTGCGGAGATCGTCGCTGAAAAGGCTCTCGCCGCCTTCGATGAAGGGGGATGGTTGCACGGGCTGGCGATTCTGTTTTGCATCATCGAAGAGATGATTGAATTATTGCAGTCCGCCGACGATTCGGACGGTGGAGTCGGGATCGTGATCGAAAGCTGTCTGGAATCGATCTTCAAGCTGGTTCAGGATCGCCATCATATTCCGGCGGAAGAACGCATGAAGATTTTCCGTCGGTTGTTGGAGGAGATACATCAACCTTATTATGACGGGTGGCCGGATTGGCAGCTCGCGCTCCTCGAGGCGGCGGGCGCGCTGATCGAGTCGGAAGAGATGCAACATCAATGGGATGATGCGGCGGATTCGCTCCTGGGTCATATGTCCGGGAGCAATTGGTCGAAGAGGTACGCAGACGAGCGGGTGGCTGTGCTCCGATATGGTCAAATATTGGAACGTTCAGATGAAGAACAGGCGAAAGCTTATTTGTATAGACATCTGCATTTCCCGGAAATCCGGGAGGTTGCGATTCGTGCGGCGCTTGAGCAAGGCGATGCCGAGGAAGCGATCCGATTGGCGGAGGCCGGGGAAGCTCAAGATCAGGAGCTGCCGGGGCTCGTCTATCGCTGGAAGAAATATCGGTATGAGGCATACCATCGCACAGGACAAGTCGAACAGCAGCGGAAACTCGGGATGGAGCTGATCATGAACGGAGGGTATGCGTATTATCGCTCTGTGAAGGATACATTTTCCGATGAGGGAGAATGGACTTTGTATTTGCAAGATATGTTAGATCAATTGGAGCAGAGCCCGAGGGGAGAGCATACGTATACCCAAATCCTGGTGGAAGAGGAGATGTTCGCACGGCTTTTGGAACATGTCCGCAAGGCACCTTACCGAATTGAATCGTTCTATGAGCAATTGCTAACGCATTACCCGGAGGAGGTGAAGGGCGCTTCTCGTGGCATATATCGAATTCCGGGCGGATCAATCCAGGGACAGGCGAGATTATGCCGATGTTTGCCGGATCATTCGAATGCTTCAACAGGTTGGCGGACGGAAAGAAGCGTTCACCGTCACACAAGAATTGTTAACCAAATTTCCGCGAAGACCGGCTTTCCGGGAGGAGTTGGGGAAGATCCGTTTTTGAACTTTATAATGGAATAAGAAGTAACGCGGTTTGTGCACAGCGGATTTTTTTGTGATGAGGGTGGACAAACCGGTATGCGAGGCCTGTAATTTTGATCTGAAACGAGTATGTTATAATAATGGCAAGATTAAGTCGGGTTGGATGGTGACCTATGATGGACCGTATTCAAGATTTGCAAAAACTGATCAAACTTACGGGCGATCGCGCGAAACTGGATGCAAAAGCGAACGGAACTTATATTGTCTATCAAACGGAAAAAGGCCAGATTGTCAAAGAATATGCAAACGGTGTGATCGAGCCAATCGACAATCCTGGGGTTCATCATGAATGAGTACTCCACAGTGATGGTTGTATTCGCCGGCAATAACGGCAGCGGCAAAAGCACCATTCGCAATTTGATAGTGGACAGGCTTGGTATCAGTGTCAATATAGATCCCGACGCTTTAGCTCGCGGCATTGATTCTGACCATCCGGATCGCCGCAAAGTATCCGCGGGCAAAGAAGCGATTAAGCTTGCGAGAGAATGTATTCAGCATAAACGAGATTTTTCGTTAGAAACGACTTTGGCTGGCGGCAATGCTATTCGACTGATACGGGATGCCAAGGCGAACGGCTTTGAAGTGATGATGTTTTATGTGGGTCTAAATGATGTTCGGCTCAATATCGAACGTGTTGCCGCCAGAGTTCGAAACGGCGGACATCATATACCGACTGAAGACATCATTCGGAGACAAACCACATCCATGCAAAATCTGCTAACTCATATCCATCTCATTGATCATTTGATTGTGATTGATAATAGCGAAGTTTCCGGTAAAATCGTTATGCAAGCTGAACATAGTATTTTAAAATATCAGGCCGAATCTCTTCCAAAATGGGTGCATAAGATCAAGGATCAGTTACATTGATTATGGAGAATCATATGAAGTTTGAAATTAGCAAATCTATGGAAAACAAAATTAATAATTGGGATAAATGTGAACCCAAAGATGTAACGGGAGCAAAGTTTGCGTACATATTTATACCAACAAGTCTAGGATTGGTTATCAAGGTCCAGTGTGATGTTTGTAAAAGGGAATTACTACTAACCGAAGATGATTAAAGCTTGAATTTTACATTTCTCCCAATGTGAATAAGGAATTCTACGCGACCGGATTAGATCTGGTCGTTTTTTTTGTGCAGAACATATATTCGCTGACAAAGTGTTGTCATGACTTAACTATAAAATAAAAATATACTAGATCACTGAGGCAGAGGCAGAGTTTTTGGAGTTGTAATTGGGGGTGAACAGAATGACATTGATTAAAGAGCTGACCACGAACGATGAATTCGTCGGCTTCTATTTGCTGAAAGAGCTGGAGCTGAAGCAGACCAACACATCCCCGGCAAAGGATTACTTCGATTTGGTGCTGTGTGATGCCAGCGGCCAGCTTCCTGCCAAGTATTGGGATGTGAAGGAAACGGAAAAAGACGACTTTTCTCCGATGACGCTAGTCAAGGTTCAGGGAATCGTTCAATTGTATCGGGAAAAGCCGCAGGTTAAGATCACCCGGATTCGCAATGTAAGTAATGAAGACGGTGTGTCCCTAACCGATTTTATTCGGGCGGCTCCAATTGAATCTGCGGAATTATTAGAGGTCATATACAGAGTCATCGAGAGTATTTGGGATCCGGTCATTCGTGATATTGTAAGCTTTTGCGTCGATAAGGTGAGTGAGAAACTGGCTCATTATCCGGCAGCCAAAATGCACCATCATGCATACTTTGCAGGCTTGGCCTATCATATCGTTCGTATGCTGGAGATCGGCGAGTTCCTTTGCAAGCAGAGGGCATTTCTAAAAGAGGATATGATCAAAGCCGGGATTATCCTACACGATATTGCAAAGCCAGAGGAGATGATCGCTCAGCTTGGGGTCGTGACAGATTATAGCACTCAGGGAAAGTTGATCGGTCATATTGCCATGGCGGCTAGTTGGATCACAGAAGCGGCTTTGCGGCTGGAACTTCCGCTTGATTCGGAACAAGTAATCGGATTGCAGCACCTTATTCTCTCTCACCATAACCTCGGAGAATGGGGGAGCCCGGTACAGCCGCAAACGGCAGAAGCGGTAGCATTGCACTATATTGACGCACTGGATGCCAAACTCCAGATGGCGGAGGACGCACTAAGCGCCACTTCGGACAAGGAGTTGTGGACACAGCCGGTCCGAGGGCTGGAGAATAAAGCGTTGTACAGGATGTCATTGTAGAAATTAAAATATACGAAGAAAATGCAATGAAAAAAATACTTTGCGGCAAAATAGCGGCAATGGTATAATGTTATTGAGGAAGGTGATGTTATGTTTACACCCAAATATTCAATAACGGACACCATAGCCCGCAGACTAATGGATATACAACGCGCCAGTGTTGTGGTGGATTTGCTTCCACTGCCCGCATCTATTCTGGATTTGCTTAAGAAAGAATCGATGGAAAAGACGGTCATTCTTTCAACGAAAATTGAAGGAAACACGCTTGACGAGGCGACGAAGCGAAAAGTCTTGTACCAAACCAGCAATGACAATGAAGAGCAGGAAGTTTATAACTTAATGAAAGCTTTGGAATACCTGGATGAAGCCGAAAAAAGACAGCTCCCGGTCACAGAGGAATTTATTAAAAAGCTGCATGCTATTATCCGAATATCACACGGACGAAGACCGCGTGTTAGCGAGTATCGCGAAGAACAGAATCAAGTAGGCAGCCGCAATGCCTCCGGTTTTTATTTGCCGCCGGAATGGAAAGATGTCCCGGTATTAATGGAGGATTTGGTTGCCTGGGTGAACTCGCCGGAAACCTATTCGGTTCCGGTTCCTATCAAGGCTGGCATATTCATGTGGCAGTTCCTAACGATTCATCCGTATTTGGACGGGAATGGCCGAACGGCTCGGATGATCACGACATATCTTTTACGACGCGGCGGATATGGCTTAAAGGGGTTATTTGTACTCGAGAATTTCTATGACCGCAACTTGGCTGAATATTATCGCCGACTCCAGTTGGGTCTCCATCACAATTATTATTTTGGGCGGAATGAAGCTGATTTGACGCCTTGGCTGGAATTCTTTATCGATGGTTTGGCGGAGGTTTTTCAAGAAGCCGCTGCCATCGTAACGGAGAAATCTGCTCAAATGACGAAAATCGAACCGGATCTAATTCGCAAGTTAGATCCCCAGCAAAGAATGGTGTTTGCTCAATTAACCTTTAAACAAGATACCCTAACGACAAGCGAAATGAGGGACCTGCTGCGTTTGTCGGACCGTTCAATAAGGGAAAAGGTAAGTCATTGGAGAGAAGAAGGATTCATTGAGCCGCGCGATCAAGACGCCAAAAGAGTTCGTTCGGTCAAATTATCCGCGGAATACGAGAAGTTGGCACAAGACATTCGGAATGCGCCGGATCAGTTTGCCCATTTTCTAAAATGAATGCAGCACTGCGATCTCAAGTTGAGATGCCGCAGTGCTTTTTTTGTGCGCAGAACATATATTCGCTGACAATCTATGGTCGTTGCGATCCGTCATAATGAAGGAAAGACATGCGGGAGTGAGTACAGTGGATCAACCGATCTATATCGCCGTCACAGGCACGCAGCATTACTACGGAGCAGCATTTCTAAAGCCGGGTCAGGTCGTTCACTTGATCAAAGACCCGGATAATCCGCATGACCATGAAGCGATAAAGGTGGATATGATCCCATTGGGCAAAATCGGTTATGTCGCCAACAGTCCGCATACCGTACCGAAAGGATGCCGCAGCGCCGGCCGGATTTATGATAGGTTTGAGCATCATGTTTGCGGCATGGTGCGATTTGTCGTTAAGGATACGGCAATTGTTGAACTTACGCCGGGTCTAGAGGAAGTGTACATCATCAAAACGACAGAGAACGTTTCGTTTTCTCCTTATAGGCAGGAAGAACCAGGTAAAGCGTAGAATCCCAATGATGATAAGGATTTACATTCTATATGCCACGATAGGAGATATAGCATGACGGATAAAGTGATTCGGCTCTTTAAAATACTTCTCGCCATTCAATCCAATCCGGGGATTTCGGCCAAGGAGCTGGCGGACAAATGCGAGACAACGGATCGTACGATTTATAGGGACATGCGGATTTTGGACTTGATCGCACCGATTACAAACGAGGGTTACGGAAAAGGGTACCGTTTTGTCGGTAATTTCGCCATGTACCCGCTGAATTTCACGGAGCAGGAAGCGTTGGTGTTCTCTGTCCTGCCCTCCGTGTTGGACACCAGCAAATTGCCTCCAGGCTTTGAATCCGCCTACGACAAGGTGATGGCTACCCATGTGAAAGAAACCCGGAAGCGGTACGATACACTGGAAAATGTCGCAGACATGATCCAAATGGGCACCCCGGCTTATCGGGAGAACAGTGCCAACTTCTTGCTGCCCATCATGGAAGCGATTATCGCCAGTAAGACGATCAGGGCTGTTTACCATACCCAGAGCCGGAATGAATTGACGGAGCGCCAAATTGATCCGTACTATTTGGTCCCGCGGGATCAACGGTTTTACTTGATCGGCTATTGTCATTCCAAGCAGGACATTCGCACGTTTCGTATAAGCCGTTTCCGCCATGTAGAGTTGACAAGTAATCGATTCGACAAGGGTGATTTTAACATTGCTCAGTATATGAAGCATACCTGGTCGATTGAACGCGGGGATTCTTTAATCACTTTTAAGATTAAATTCCATCCGGATGTCGCCCGCTATGTGAAGGAAGAAGAATTGTTCGTGAGACCGAAGATGACCGATCTGCCGGACGGCAGCTTATTATTCGAGGTCACCGTCAACCACGAGCGGGAGTTTATGAATTGGGTGGTTCAGTACGGACCTTCAGCGGAGATTTTAGAGCCTGCATCTGTCCGGGAAAAGTTTAAGGAACAGCTACAGCGTTGGGGACAGTTGTATGGGCAGTAAGTTGCTGTTGTTGAAAGATAGACGAAAGGAAGGTATCCCTTTTGAAAATAGTAGGCACGTTTCTAGAACGTTTATATGATGCAATCCGTAGAGAGCCATTTCGCCGCAAAATTGTTATTGCTCCTTCCTACATCGAAGGACAGTCCTGGTTGATGCGAATATGCCGGGAATTAGGGCCGGTTATGAATGTGGAGGTCCAAACGGTTCAATCCTTTGTAAGAAGTCAGGTTCAGTTCTCCCTGTATCAACAAGGGCTGACTTTAATCGGGGAACAGCGGTCCTTTTGGATTATCCATCATGTCATGGAACAAATGGCTTCCAAGCCGGATTCCTACATCGCGGTGGATCAAGTAAAGCCTGGTATTGCCATGCATGTTCACCAAGCCATTATGGATCTGCGCCGTGCCGGAGTGAGTGCGGGGGAGCTTCGAGACGACCACTTTATGAGCCAGCAAAAAGGCAGCTATGTCAGAAAGGTGCTGTCAGCGTATGAGCGCTTTCTGAATCAGCGGAGCTGGATCGATTTCCCCGGCCTTTTGTCGCATTTACCAACCCAATTGCCGGAAAACGTGGAGCTTATTCTGCCAGACCCTATGCCGCTTCCACCGGTTTCCGCCCGGATGATGGAGCGGTTGTCAAACGGACGGATGACGAGGATTATTGCGGATTCTTCCTTCACTGACGTTCAATCCACATTGCCGTTCGGAGAGGTTCAGTTCTATCATGCGACCGGAAGGCTGGCGGAGGTTCGCGAAGCATTGAGACGCATTATTCAGGGCCGGATGCCATTGGATGAAGTGGAGATGATCGTACCGGATGAAGAATATGCGTTGGTTATTTCGACCATGTGTGCTTCTTTCGGTATTCCCTGTTCCTATGCAGACGGGCTGCCTGTGATTACATCCGGAATGGGAAGAGCCGCACATTTTCTGCTGAACTGGTTGGAGTCCGGTTATCAGGTGCGGCAGCTCGTATTGATACTGCAGCAGCAATTGATCACGTTCTCCGATCGTGACCAAGGAATAACGAATGCGGATTGTATTCGAGCCCTGGAGAAAAGCGGAATCGGCTGGGGGAAAGAACGGTATATCAAGTTGCTGGGGTCGGGGCATGTTCGGTTCCAAGGGGATGCAGATGAAAGACCCGAAGAACGGGAGCGGACGGAACAACAACAGCGGGATGACGACATCAAGAAGCATCTGACAAACCTCCTGGGAGAATTGTTTCCAGACGAAGCGGCGCTCTCCTCTCCTAAGGGAATCTGGGGATGGCTCGTTAACATCTTGGATCGATTTGGTGTATGCGGAACGGAAGAGGATGCGATCGTCCTGCAAGAAATGAAAGGTATCGCTAAAGAACTGCAGGAATGTCCTGTTCCGGACTCGATGCCGTTTCAGCAAATGTTCTTGTATGCCCGAGACATGCTGCAGGAACTTCGAGTCGGGGTGCAACGGTTACCCAAGCCCGGATTCCTGTACATATCGAGTTTGTCGAACGGGGGGATCAGCGGGAGAAAACATACGTTTCTTCTCGGGATGGATGAACAGTCGTGGTCCGGGAATATCAGGCAAAATCCCATGCTTCTCGATGAAGAGTGCAGACGGATCGGTGCCGGGCTTCATACAGCCGTGCAGAGACAAAGAGATCGGCAACGCCTTCGTGATGGTCGGCTTGGGATGATAAGCGGCAATATCACATTTAGCTTCTCGTCGTATGACTTGGCAGAAGGAGCGACAGCAAGTGCGGCTTTTCAACTTCTACAGGTATTCCGAAAAGTATCCGGAGAAACGAATGCGGACTATGAGATGTTGCACCGAAGCTTAGGCGAACCTGTCGGGTATTTGGATGTAGAACAGCCATCCTCTACTGAGCTAAATGGACTGCCATTGGACGGCTCTCATTATGTCTTCCGACAAATCCATGCGAATGTAAACCTTATGAGGGACCGGCAATCCTTCATCGAATCGGTCTATCCGTCGCTTCGTCAAGGCAGACTTGCACTCGAGGCGCGTGGCAGCTCGCAAGTGACGGAGCATGACGGATATATAGCGGGGGATGAATGGACTGATTATTGGAAAGACCGGGACGAACGGACGCTTAGCGCAAGTCAATTGGAGAAGTACGCGGAATGTCCGATGCGGTACTTTTTCCAATATGTGCTCAGGATTCGCGTGAAAGATCAGGTGACTTTTGACCGTACCTCCTGGCTGAAGCCGAATGAAAGAGGCTCGCTGCTGCACGAGGTTTATCGTCGTTATATGACGGAAGTCAGCGCAAGTAAAGCCGTGTCTATTACACACGATCATGCCCGTTTGCTTCGTATTGCGGAGGAGACGATTCTCTTGTATGCCGAGCGGATTCCGGCACCGAGCCCTCATGTGTTTGAGAGGGAACGGCAAGCGATGCTCCGGGATGTGGACGTGTTCTATCGCATGGAATTGCAGGCTAAGACGGCTCCCCGGTTTTTCGAACAAGAGCTCATCGTGGACGGCCAGCCGTTGCACCTTGAGCTTGGCGAGGACATGGCGATTACGCTGCGCGGGATCGTCGACCGGATCGATCAAGTTGCGCCGCATCAATATCGAATTATCGACTATAAGACCGGCAGTCCTCGGCCTTACAAGGAAAATGGCATGTTCGCAGGCGGCACGCAGCTGCAACACGCGCTTTACGCAATGGGGACGGAGCTTTGGTTGCGGCAAACGGGTGTGGATTCAGAAGCAAAAGTGCTTGAAGCGTCTTACGTCTTTCCAAGCGAACGGGGGCACGGGCAAGTGATTGCACGCCCGCAAACCGAACGGAATCGAGTCACCGCGGTGATCCGGGGAATCCTTTTGTCGATGGAACAGGGATTGTTTATTCCCGCTTCAAATCCTGCGGTCTGCCGATATTGCGACTATGCGGCTGTATGCGGAGAGCACGCAGAGATGATGGCCCATAAGCGAAAGGATGAAGCAAATTCGGAACTACTGCACACGCTGCTGGAGGTGGAGTACATTGAATGAACCATCCGATCAACAAGCTAGAAAAAGGATATTGGAGGAGCTGAACACGACCTTTCTGGTAGAAGCCGGTGCAGGCTCGGGAAAGACAACCAGCTTGGTCGGCAGATTGCTGGCACTCATCGAGTCCGGAACGGCGAAGATGGAGCATATTGCGGCGATCACCTTTACGAATAAAGCGGCGGATGAGATGAAGGAGCGTTTCCGCATTGCTTTAGAGCGGAAAACGGCTGATATTGAAGGCGAAACTAGAGAACGAATGGAAGAAGCTTTGGCCAATCTAGACCAAATCTTTATTGGAACGATCCATGCGTTCTGTTCCTCCATGCTTCGCGAGCGACCGATTGAGGCCGGATTGGCCCCTTCTTTCGAAGAAATGGATGATGAAATGAATCGTGCGTTCCACGATCAATGCTGGGATGAATATCTGATTCAGCTGCAGGAGGAAGATAGTGAAGCACTTGCCTCCTTTACCGAGGTGGGAATCGACGTCAGCATCCTGAAGAATGTCTATGATCGGGTATCTATTTTTACGGATCTCCAAATCCCTTGCGAACCGGTTCATCGTCCTGATTTCAACCTCATCCGACTCTCCTTGCTTCCCATGATTGAAGAAGCCAACAGGTTTCTACCGACAGCTGAACCGGAAAAAGGGTGGGATAATCTTCAGGCAAAACTGCGTACTGCTAATCGTATGCTGCGGTTGTCGGATGAGCAGGACGATATGTTGATGCTAACGCTTGCGAAGATGTTTGACTTCAAACTGGATGTGAAGCAGTACAAATGGACGGATAAGAAGCAAGCCAAAGCCATATCCGAACGATTTCACGATTGGCAGATTACGGTCCTGTTCCCCTTTCTTCAATCGTGGCGGGAATATCTGTATCCGAAAGTCATTCAATTTGTCTTGCCTGCATTGGAGTATTGCAGAGAACGGCGATTGCAGGCAGGGAAGCTGAACTTTCAGGATCTGCTGATGTATGCCTGCCGTCTTCTGCGTGATTACCCGGAGGTTCGCGCATTTTTCGCCGGGCGCTACCAACGGCTTATGGTCGACGAATTTCAGGACACCGACCCGGTCCAAGCGGAAATGATGTTTCTCTTAACGGGGGCAGGCGATGATCCGAATGAACGGAATTGGCGGAAGCTTACTCCAAAGCCGGGTTCCTTGTTCCTCGTGGGAGACCCGAAACAGTCGATCTATCGTTTCCGCCGCGCGGATATTTCCATTTATAACGAGGTTAAATCGCGGATTCAAGCATGTGGAGATGTGCTTCACTTGACCAGCAATTTCCGATCCGTCGATGCGATCGGCGATTTTGTGAACGGGCAATTTGTCGGCAAGCTTCCCGTCCGGGAAACCGATGTTCAAGCGGCGTATGTCCGGATGGAAACGAATATACCGAATCCAAAGGGGAATAAGCGCGCGGGTCACGGGGTTTATGCACTCACTTACCCGAAAATTCCCGGAGGCAAGGATGAAGTAGCGGCGGTTGACGCACAGCGTATTGCCGCAACCATCGCGTGGGCTTGCCGCGACGGAAATTTGCAGGTTCAGGAGCGCAACGGTTCATCTTGGGTGCTCAGAGAGGCGCAGCCCAGCGATTTTCTTATATTGACAAGAACGAGGCATTATTTGCATCTCTACGCAGAAGAATTGGAGAAGTGGGGCGTTGCTGCGGAAACTGTCGGAAGCTCCGCTCTATACCCCGAGCTTCATACGCTGGGACAATTGGCCCTCTACCTGGCCGATCCATCCGATCAGGTGGCGATGCTGAGCGTCTTGCGCGGACCTCTATTCGGGATTAGCGACAAGGAACTAATGGCGTATCGTGTTCAAGGGAATGCGTGGTCGATCTACCGGCTGCCAGAGGAGTCAGCAGAAGAGGATAATCGAGTTGTCGCTGCATGCCGAAAACTGCGGGAATATGCCAGCTGGGTGAAAGAATTGCCTGCATGGACAGCTTTGTACCGTATTATGGAGGATACCGGTCTCTTGCTTTATTCCACGGTGCTAGAAGCAGGGGCGAACCGTTCGGGAACACTGCTTAAGATGTTGGAGCGATTGCAGCGTGACGCCTTGCTCGCATCGGATTGGCATGAACTAGCGAATGCAATTTCGGCCATTCGGGAGAGCCAAGGGATGGAAACCGCCAGTCTCTATGCAGGCAAAGGGCAAGCGGTTCGGATCATGAACGTGCATAAGGCGAAAGGGCTTGAAGCGCCTATCGTGTTTCTCGCTTGTCCTTGCGGGGAGAAGGATCATGACGCCGACCAGTTTGTTGATCGTTCGGAGGCTGAGGCCGCGGGCTATTTCCTGATCCAGCAATCGAAAGGGTTTCAGAAAGATACGATTGCTCAGCCGGTCGGCTGGGAAGCGATGAGAGTGCGGGAGCGAGCATTCATGCATGCGGAGCGGGATCGGCTTCTTTACGTCGCGGCGACGCGGGCCAAGCAAATGCTAGTCGTCAGTCTCTACCCCGAACAACCTGCCAAGTGCCCGTGGAGTTCACTCATGGATGGGATGGAGCTAATCCGGGAGTTGGATGTTCCGGATTCGGATGTCGGGACTGGCGAGTGTGATCGGGGAATTGAACGAGATATCGTAATTGGGACACCTTCATCTGTTTTATCCGAATCCGAAGCAGCATCCATTGATCTGGGTGCTTACTTGGCCCAGAGGGAGAAAGTGTTCCATCAGCTGCGCCAGCCAACTTATGCGGAAGCAACCGTTACCGGGCTGACAAAAAGTACTGGTGACACACCGGAATGGTCAGCCACTGGGAGGGGCCAATCTTTCGGCAGCGTGATCCATAAGGGACTTGAGGCGGTTGGAAATGGTCTTCCGATGAGCGAATTGCCTGAGTATGTTCAATACCTCTGCCAGGTCGAAGAGGTTGCAGAGAAGGACGCGGGGGATGCCCTGCCTGTTCTCCGAGAAGTTCTAGAAAGTGAACTCTGGCAGCGCAGTCTGCAAGCGAAGCAACGGTTGTTTGAAATCCCGATCATGATGGTTCAGGGCAATAGTGAGACAACGTCTTATCCCGCAACCGAGCAAACGATGTCGGAAACAGCTGCCGCGGAATTGACGCATCAGTCCAATAACGGCGGCAATCTCTTGGTGAAGGGTGTAATAGATTTCGCTTTCGAAGAGGAAGATGGCTGGGTGATCGTCGACTTCAAAACGGATCAATTGGATGAGAGCAAATTGGAGCAGTTTGTTCGGTTTTATGCGCCGCAAGTGCAGGCTTATGCTAAGGCCTGGTCTGATACGTTTGGGTACAAAACGAAGGAAGCGGGACTTTATTTTGTTAGTTTACAAAGATTTGTATCTGTAAGGTAGGAGGGCTAACGTGTTAGATATCGAGACTGTTTGGGCAAATGTGTTAGCGCATGAAGGAGAAGTATTTCGCCAAATACGCGGCGGCGAATTTATATATCGAGTGAAGGGAAATATGATTTTTCCGGATCGGACGAATGTACAGATTTCCAAAAATCTACTACAAGAAGCCTTAGCCTTTTTTCCGTTATCAAATACTACAAAAATTCAGCACTTAAGAGGACCATCCTATATTTACGCGATACTCATGGATAAGCGGATTCATCATACCTAATTTAAGTGATATAATCTTTGAGGGAAATTGATCGAAAAGTCAAATTCATAATATTACACTTAGACAATAATTATAGTATGGTCATTTTTTCCCATAGTTAAATTCCAACGAATAGAGGAAATACAACTACAGATGTCTAATTAGTTTCCCCTGAAAAAGTCAGGGTGTTTTGAGCATAATTAAAAGGAATTCAGCA